>CANGWT010000022.1 GCA_947457745.1 Burkholderiaceae bacterium
AGAAGCTTCACATGACTAAACGCGCACTTCGTAATATCGCCATCATCGCCCACGTTGACCACGGTAAAACTACTTTGGTTGACCAACTCTTGCGCCAATCTGGCACATTCCGCTCAAACGAAAAAATGACCGAACGCGTCATGGACTCAAACGACTTGGAAAAAGAGCGCGGCATTACTATTTTGTCCAAGAACTGTGCGGTTGAATATGACGGTACACACATCAACATCGTTGACACACCAGGACACGCCGACTTCGGTGGTGAAGTAGAGCGCGTGCTCTCCATGGTTGACGGTGTTTTGCTCTTAGTTGATGCAGTTGAAGGTCCAATGCCACAAACTCGCTTCGTAACCAAGAAAGCCTTAGCCCTTGGCTTGAAGCCTATCGTCGTGATTAATAAGGTTGACCGTCCAGGTGCACGTTGCGACTATGTAATTAACGCTACTTTTGAATTGTTTGATAAGTTAGGCGCTACGGAAGAGCAGCTCGACTTCCCAATCATCTATGCATCTGGCTTGAATGGCTATGCGGGCACAACGGAAGATGTTCGTGAAGGCAATATGCGTCCATTGTTTGACGCTGTTCTGAAATATGTTCCTGTGCGTGATGATGATCCAGATGGTCCTTTGCAATTCCAGATCTCTTCAATCGACTACAACAGCTATGTCGGTAAGATTGGTGTTGGCCGTATTAGCCGTGGACGTGTGAAGTCAGGTATGGAAGTAGTTTGCATGAATGGTCCTGATGGCGTGCCATTTAAAGGCCGTATCAACCAAGTATTGAAATTTAAAGGTTTAGAGCGTGAAATCGTTGACGAGGCATTTGCTGGAGATATTGCTTTAATCAACGGTATTGAAGAGTTGGCGATTGGTACAACGGTGTGTGCAGTTGATAAACCGGATCCATTGCCAATGCTCAAGATTGATGAGCCTACCTTAACCATGAACTTCATGGTGAACACCAGCCCATTGGCTGGTCGTGAAGGCAAGTTTGTTACTAGCCGTCAAATTCGTGAGCGTCTTGATCGTGAGTTGAAAGCCAACATGGCTTTGCGCGTAAAAGAAACTGATGATGACACCGTGTTTGAAGTGTCAGGCCGTGGCGAGTTGCATCTCACCATCTTGGTAGAGACCATGCGTCGTGAAGGCTACGAGATGGCAGTTTCCCGTCCTCGTGTTGTGTTCCACGAAGAGAATGGCGTCAAGATGGAGCCGTACGAGAACTTAACAGTTGATGTAGAAGATGCTACTCAAGGTTCCGTGATGGAAGACTTGGGTAAGCGCAAGGGCGAGTTACAAGACATGGTGAGTGATGGAAAAGGTCGTACCCGTCTGGAGTACCGCATTCCTGCGCGTGGCTTGATTGGCTTCCAAGGCGATTTCATGACCATGACTCGCGGTAACGGTTTGATGAGTCATACATTTGATTCTTATGCTCCAGCTAAAGATGGCATCTTGGGCGAGCGTCATAACGGCGTATTGATTAGCCAAGATGATGGTGAAGCAGTTGCTTACGCTATTTGGAAGCTACAAGATCGCGGTCGTATGTTTGTTAAACATGGCGATCCTGTTTATGAAGGTATGGTGATTGGTATTCATAGTCGCGATAACGACTTGGTTGTGAACCCGATTAAAGGTAAGCAATTAACTAACGTTCGATCTTCAGGTACTGATGAGGCGGTTCGTTTGGTGACGCCAATCGACTTGACTTTGGAATACGCTGTTGAATTCATTAGCGATGATGAGTTGGTTGAAGTGACGCCGAAAAGCGTACGAATCCGTAAGCGTTACTTGAAGGAGCATGACCGTAAGAAAGCTTCCCGCGAGTAATTTCGCAGAAGTGCTTTAATAAGTCATCTAGTTGGTAAATAAGAGTCACCTTTGGGTGGCTCTTATTTTTACTCCGTAGCAATATTCTTAAAATCTTAGTAAATTAATCATTTCATGCTGCCATCTATTGAACAACGCCTTGCCCAAGAGTTATCCGCTAAACCTGCACAAGTGGCTGCTGCCATCGCATTGATGGATGAAGGTGCAACCGTTCCTTTTATTGCACGTTATCGTAAGGAGGCAACTGGTGGATTGGACGATACGCAGTTGCGTTTACTGGAAGATCGTCTGGGTTATTTGCGGGAGCTGGAAGAGCGTCGCAAAGCAATTGTTGCTTCGATTGAAGAGCAGGGCAAGATGACTCCGGAGTTACTCAAATCCATCATGTTGGCAGAAGATAAGACGCGCCTGGAAGATCTCTATCTTCCTTATAAGCTTAAGCGTCGCACCAAGGCACAAATCGCTTTAGAGGCTGGATTAGAGCCTTTGGCTAATGACTTATTGGCTAACCCCATGTTGGATCCAGAAGTGGAAGCAGCCAAATACCTCAAAGAGGCATTTACGTCGGATCAGGGCGATAACTCAGGTGTAGTCGACACCAAGGCGGCCCTTGAAGGTGCGCGTCAGATTTTGATGGAGCGCTTTGCTGAAGATGCTGGACTGGTGCAATCACTCAGAACATATTTGCAGGAGCATGGCGTTGTGGAATCTAAAGTCATTGCCGGTAAAGAACAAGAGGGTGAGAAATTCGCAGATTACTTCAATTATTCAGAGCCTATCTCGGCAATCCCGTCGCATCGTGCCTTGGCTTTATTTAGAGGACGTCGCGAGCAAATGCTCATGGTCAACTTGCGTCTAGATACCGAAGAAGAAAAGCCCAAATGGGACGCACCGCATAATCCTTGTGAATCCCGTATCGCCAATCAGTTCAAGATTAAAAACGAAGGTCGCCCTGCCGATCAGTGGCTTGCAGAGACTGTGCGTTGGACTTGGCGTATCAAATGCTCGATGCACTTGGAGTCTGAGTTGATGAGTTCTCTTCGTGAACGCTCTGAAGCGGAGGCGATTAACGTCTTTGCACGTAACCTCAAGGCTTTACTGTTGGCTGCACCTGCAGGACCAAAGGTCACCATCGGCCTTGATCCCGGTATGAGAACCGGCGTCAAAGTTGCCGTAGTAGATGCGACAGGTAAGGTGGTAGATACCGATGTGATTTACCCACACCAACCCAAGAATGATTGGGATGGTTCATTGCATACGCTTGCAAAATTAGCCGAGAAACATCAGGCTTCCTTAATCTCCATCGGCAACGGTACAGCCTCACGTGAGACTGATAAGTTAGCGCAAGATTTAATCAAAGCCAAACCCGAACTCAAGCTGACCAAGATTGTGGTCTCTGAAGCAGGCGCATCAGTTTACTCTGCCTCTGAGTACGCATCAAAAGAATTGCCTAGCATGGATGTGTCATTACGTGGAGCGGTATCGATTGCGAGAAGGTTGCAGGATCCACTGGCCGAACTAGTCAAGATTGATCCAAAGTCAATTGGCGTGGGTCAATATCAGCACGATGTGATGCAGACTCAGTTAGCTAAGTCATTGGTGGCGGTAGTGGAGGATTGCGTCAATGCGGTGGGTGTTGATGTGAACACGGCATCCGCACCCTTATTGGCAAGAGTCTCAGGATTAAGTAGTACGGTTGCTGAAGGTATCGTTACTTATCGAGATAGCCATGGTGCCTTTCAGACGCGGGCAGATTTGCGTAGCGTGCCACGCTTGGGAGATAAGACCTATGAGCAAGCGGCTGGCTTCTTACGCATTATGAATGGCAAAGATCCTTTGGATGCTTCTGCTGTTCACCCAGAATCCTATCCTTTGGTAGAGAAGATTCTGAAAGATATCAAGAAGGGCGTTAAAGAAGTCATTGGTGATACGACAATACTTAAAGGCTTGAGTCCAGAAAAGTACGCTGATGAAAAGTTTGGCCTTCCTACGGTCACTGACATCATTAAGGAATTAGAGAAGCCTGGCCGCGATCCACGTCCGGAGTTCACCACAGCGACTTTTAAAGATGGTGTCGAAAAAATCAGTGATCTTAAGGCAGACATGATCTTAGAGGGCGTTGTCACGAACGTGGCAGCCTTTGGGGCATTCGTCGATATTGGCGTTCATCAAGATGGCCTGGTACATATCTCCGCATTGGCTAATACCTTTGTTAAAGATCCGCACATGGTAGTCAAAGCCGGGCAGGTTGTTAAGGTCAAAGTACTTGAAGTAGATGAAAAGCGCAAGCGCATTGCACTCACAATGCGACTCTCTGATGAAGCGCCTAAAGTGTCGGCAGGCTCAAAACCTGAGCAAAGGGCAAATAGACCTGGCACCCCAAGAGCTCCTGAAGCTAGAAGACCGCAAGAAGATAGAAGATCTGCACCCCCAATGAATAATGCAATGGCAGATGCCTTGCGAAAGCTTAAGGGTTAAAAATCGTTACACTGAAGTAGTAGAGTACACCAGAAAATAGGCATAGAGATATCAGCTAAATGAATCCGATCAAACATATTCTTTTGACTTTGCTCGCTCTGTATGTCTCTGCTTCTTTAGCTCAAACAGCGCCAACAGTAGCTGCGGCCTCAGACCTCAAGTTTGCCCTAGAAGAAATTGCTGCTAACTATAAGGCCGATAAGGGGCAAGAGGTGAGGCTGGTATTTGGTTCATCTGGTGTGCTCTGGCAGCAAGTCAAAAACGGAGCGCCCTTTGGTTTACTGATGTCAGCAGATGAAGCGTATATCGATGACTTATATAAAAATGGCTTAACGTTAGATCAGGGGAGTCTTTACGCTATTGGCAGGATAGCCCTCTTGCAGAAAAAGGGTAGTCCAATCAAGCTTGGCACAGATAAAGACGGTTTGATTAAAGCGATTACAGAAGCCAAGAAAATTGCTATAGCTAACCCAGAGCACGCACCCTACGGCAGAGCTGCAAAAGAATATCTTATTAATATTGGGGTTTGGGATTTGGCTCAGCCTAAGTTGGTATTTGGAGAAAACATTTCTCAAGCAACCATGTTTGCCTTAAAGGGCTCAGCAGATTTTGCAATTGCAGCTCTATCTTTAGCGATATCACCCCAAGTGCAAGCGCAATCTACCCATATATTGATACCGGATCATTTACATAAGCCCTTAAGACAAAAGATGGCCTTGATAAAAAATAGCGCATCTAGCGCAAAAGATTTTTATCAATACCTACAAGAGTCTAAATCCCGGAAAATCATGAGCAGGTATGGCTTTACCGCTCCCTAGTCATCGATTTGTAATATAGTTCGATTATTATGGAATTATGAAAAATACTGAAGCTATTCTGGCATTTATTGCCCTAGGGCAAGAATCCCGCTTAAACGTCTATCGCCTGATTGTTCAAAAGGGTGACCAGGGTTTATTGCCCTCGCAAATCCATGAGATGCTGGGCATTCCTAATGCGACTCTCAGCTTTCATTTAAAAGAACTCTATCAGGCGAATCTGATTACTGTCGAACGTCAAGGTCGCAATCTGATCTACAGACCAAATCCAGGAATAGTTGAAGATCTTAGTCAATTCCTGCTGGCTAACTGCTGCGACGGTAAGCCTTGCAAAACCACGAATACCGTAAAAAAAGTAAAAGCCTAATGAAACAGTACAACATCCTTTTCTTATGCACCCACAACTCCGCACGATCGGTATTGGGTGAGGCTTTAGCCTCTACACACCCAAGTGGCAAATTTATAGGATATTCAGCTGGTTCTACCCCGGGCACAAGCGTAAATCCTATTGCTGCTGATATTGCAGAAGAATTGGGTATGGACCGCGCTCTTTTGAGATCGAAGAGTTGGGATGAGTTTGCTCTACCAGACTCCCCGAAGATGGATTTTATTGTGACGGTTTGCGATAACGCCGCTGGCGAAGTGTGCCCATTTTGGCCAGGTCAGCCTGCGACAGCGCATTGGGGTTTCCCTGATCCATCCCAAGTACAAGGTACTGATTTAGAGAAAAAGGCAGCCTTTAATGAGGTGAAGAATGGCCTGAAAAGACGCCTGGATATTCTGGCTGCGATGCCATTAGAAAAGCTCGACTCCATGAGTCTTAAAGAGATTCACATATCAATCTAAATGCAAGCATGAATAGCATAACTAAAAAACTCTCCTTTCTAGATCGCTATTTAACGGTTTGGATCTTTGCAGCAATGGTCCTAGGTATTGCCTTGGGTCACTTTATTCCAGATGTGGAAAAGTTTATTAATTTCTTTCAGGTTGGAACAACTAATCTCCCAATTGCTATTGGTTTGATATTGATGATGTATCCACCCTTTGCTAAGGTGCGTTATGAAGACCTGCCTGACGTTTTCAAAGATAAACGTATTTTTCTGATTTCACTATTCATGAACTGGATCATTGCGCCAACTTTGATGTTCTTTTTGGCAATTACTTTTGTTCCAGATCAGCCAGAGTACATGGCGGGCCTCATCTTAATTGGAATCGCACCTTGTGTTGCGATGGTAATTATTTGGAATGACCTAGCTAAAGGCTCTACTGAATATGCTGCCGGCTTAGTAGCATTTAATGCCATTTTTCAAGTGCTGTTCTTTAGTGTCTACGCTTATTTCTTTCTCACTGTGTTGCCTCCGTATTTCGGCCTCGTTGGCTCGAGCGTCAGCATGGGCATGGGTCAGATTGCGCAGAGTGTATTTATCTATTTAGGCATTCCTTGTATCGCTGGAATATTAACCAGGGTATTGATGCTCAAGTTCATGACTAAAGCGCTTTATCACGATCATGTTGTGCCTCGCATTGGTAAGCTTACCTTGATTGCCTTGCTCTTTACCATCGTCGTGATGTTTAGTCTTAAAGGCGGGGTTATCTTGACACTCCCGATGGACGTCCTCACCATCGCTGTTCCATTGCTGATTTTCTTTCTAATCATGTTCTTGCTGACATTCTTTGTTACTGGCAAGATGGGGATCGACTACAAGCGTTGCTGCACGCTCTCATTTACAGCTTCGAGTAATAACTTTGAATTGGCTATTGCAGTGGCGATTGCAGTATTTGGAATCAACTCTGGAGCAGCCTTTGCAGCAGTGATAGGTCCTCTAGTGGAGGTGCCTATCATGATTGGCTTAGTCACTGTGGCTTTGTGGTTTAAAGAGCGCTATTTCTCAAGAAAAGTTTAAGTTGAAGACTTCGTAGATCTAATTCTGCAGCTCTTTTATGCTCTGTAAGGCCTAAGCAGATCCTCTAAACCAAAGGCATCATTCGCATGCCTGAGTTGGTCAATTGAGGTTCGGAGCGCTTTTACCTCTTTGCATTTGAGTTTTTGAAGTTTCTTACGATCCATTCCATAGGTATCCACTAAGTAGCGAATCCTAGAAAGACATATTTGTAGACGAATCAGCCAGTAGATGGCAAATATGCCTGGGGCGAATAAGAGCAGCAAAATACTCATTTATGTATCCATAAAAAAGGCCGTCATGTAAGACGGCCTATTGAAGTTAATATGTAATGCTTACTTGATCAGTAAGACGGCTTGCTTGGCCGTATTACTTACCCTCTGTGCGACAGAGCCCATCATAGTGTCGAAAATACCACTGCGACCTTTTGAACCCATGACGATCAAATTAAACTTTTCTTTATTGGCGAGTGCAATGATCTCGTTAGCAATATTGCCGCGCTTAATGACCATGCTATGTTTTACGCCTGCAGCATCCAATGCCTTCTGGGCGCCCTTGAGTTCTTTTTCACTCAATTCGCGGAGGTAGTCATCAATGACGCTATTTGCTACAAATTGCTTCACGTGACCAAGGCCAGCATCGTCATGAACGCTAATTAATGTCACTGCGCACTTACTGCGCAAATCTTTAGCTAACTTTCCAACGTACTTAGCTGCATTGAGCGAAGATTTGGAGCCGTCAACTGGTAATAGAATTTTCATAACACCCTCATTTTTAATGGTAAATAAACTAAATACCTCATGTCCTCAATTTACTCTTAATGCCCCTATAAATCCACAAAGTGTTACCAATACCTTACTAAATTGTGTACCTATTTCTCAATAGATTTATTTCAAGAAGGCGTCATAGAAGGTTTTGATAATGAGTATGGTGACCAAACTGAAGAAGCCTTTACGAATAAAGGAGTTGCCGTGCTTAATGGCAATCTTGGTGCCAATTTGACCGCCTACCAGATTAGCGCTAGCTAATAGCAAGCCGAGCTTCCAGTCAAAGTAGCCTAGATAGAAAAATACACAGAGCGCCCCTAGATTGGAGGCGATGTTCAGAAACTTGGCAGGTGCTGCAGAGCGTAAAAAATCAAACCCTAAAACACGGGTGTAAAAGAGCTTGTAAAAAGCACCGGCTCCTGGTCCTAGGAAGCCATCATAAAAACCAATGATGCCGGCGCCTGTTGAGGCAATGGCCTTTTGTTTATGGTGATGATGTTTTGGAGCATGCACTAGACCAGCATTGGATTTGATATTGAAGATCAGTAGTGCTAGCAATAAAAATGGCAGGGCGCCTCTGAGCCATTCCGTCGGTAAGCGAGTAACGAGGTAAGCCCCCGCAACCGAAGCAAAAAAAGCAAAGGAAGAAGAGATGACCACCAAGCCCCAAGGGCTCTTATTGGCTCGGCTGTATTGAATAGCTGAACCAATCGTGCCCACGATAGAACCAAACTTATTGACTGAGAGTAGGGTGGCTGGTGGAAAGCCCGGTAGGGCTGCAAACAGTGCTGGAACCTGAATCATTCCCCCGCCACCAATGATGGAGTCGACCAATCCCGCAAATAATGCGAAGGCAAACAATAAGCTAAGGTCGAATACGGAGAGTTCAAGCATGCTGTCTATTCATTTTCTAGTTCTGATGGGTGCTACTGCCCCATTTTAGAGGGTTTCTTTTTGGGCGCACTTGGATTGCATCTCCTATCTTGGTGGGAGTGGATAATCTAGTACAAATGAAAGTCAATTCTGAAGGGGTCTCCTCATCTAGGGTGTATTTGCCTGCGGGGCAGCGCTATGCTTCTTTGCTGGATTTCTTTATTAGTAATTTCCCACACATAGATCGTGATGAATGGGAATCTCGTTTTACAGAGGGCCTAGTAATGACTCAAGAGGGTGAAGCGCTTGCAGCTAGCGGTGCTTATCTGCCTAATACTCATCTACTGTATTTCAGGCGCCTAGCTCGTGAACCAGAAATTCCTTTCGAGGAAGTCATCCTATTTCAGGATGAGCATATTTTGGTTGCGGATAAACCCCACTTTTTGCCAGTAACCCCAAGCGGTCTTTATCTACATCAAACGCTACTCAATCGTTTAAAGAAAAAAACAGGTATTCAAGACTTAAGTCCTATTCATCGCATTGATCGCGATACCGCGGGGTTAGTCATTTTTTCAGTCAAACCTTCAGAGCGGGCGCAATACCAAAATCTATTTAGAGATCGAGCAGTCAAAAAAGTATACGAAGCCATAGCGCCGTATTCAGAAGAGCTGATCAAAAAACTGCCGCTGACTTATGAAAGCAATATAAAAGAGTCTGAACATTTCTTGCAAATGGAAGAGGTGGATGGCATAGCAAATACAGATACTTACATTGAGTTGATTGAGATAAATGCACCCTGGGCTAAATATCGTTTAACTCCCGGCAGTGGCAAGAAGCACCAATTACGCTGTCATCTCAACAGTTTAGGCATCCCCATTCGACATGATCAGATCTATCCAAACCTGACGCCTTATCAAGAGTATGATTTGGACTTTTCTAAACCCCTGCAACTCTTAGCAAAACAGATTTATTTCGACGATCCGGTAACGGGAAAAGAGAGATTCTTTATGAGTCAAAGAGTATTAGCTTGAAATCCGTATGACTGTAAATTCCGCCAAACGATTGGCTGTAGCCCCAATGATGGAATGGACTGACCGTCATTGCCGCTCTTTTCATCGCTCACTAACTAAAGATGCTGTTCTGTATACCGAGATGGTTACGACAGGTGCTCTTCTTCATGGGGATGTGCCGCGCCATTTGGATTATTCGCAAGATCAGCATCCAGTTGTGCTACAGCTAGGTGGCTCTGAACCTTCCGATCTAGCTAAAGCTGCAGACTTAGCCCAGCAGTGGGGCTACAACGAGATTGACCTTAATTGTGGTTGCCCGTCTGAGCGCGTGCAACGTGGAGCATTTGGCGCTTGTTTAATGGCTGAGCCACAACTTGTTGCCGATTGTGTCAAAGCCATGAAAGCTGCTGTCGATATTCCGATCACTGTGAAGCATCGCTTGGGATTGGATTCGATGGATGCAGCAAGCTCTGAAAAAGATTATCAATTTGCTTTGAGTTTTATTCTTGCGGTAGCGGATGCAGGTGCTAAGCAAGTTACCATTCATGCGCGTAATGCTGTTCTCAAAGGTTTATCCCCAAAAGAGAATCGCAGTAAACCTCCTTTGCGTTATGAGGTGGCTGCTAAGTTACGCTTAGATGCACAAAAGCAATTTCCGAACCTGAAGGTATTGCTCAATGGTGGATTAGAAACTAATGATCAAATCGCTGGCCATTGGGATGACTTTGATGGCTTTATGGTGGGTAGAGCAGCCTATCATTTTCCGGCCATGTTGCTCGGTTGGGATGACTTGATTAAGACTGATGGCGAAGCCGCTGGATATCTTTTTAGCGAGACCGAGTGGCATCGTATACAGATCGCATTGGTGAAGCAGGTACAGGCTTGGTTTGATGAATGTCGCGCCAAAGATAAGCCTTTTTATATCGGCGCGTTTACCCGTCATATTTTGGGCTTAGCCCATGGTAGGGCAGGCTCGCGCTACTGGCGCCAGCGTCTTTCTGATCACCATGCCTTGGCTAAAGTCCAGAGTAAGGCCGCGATTGTAGACTTCTTTATCGACGCCAGTCTCACCCTAGGGGATTGGGCGGCCTTTGAGTTTGATGAGGCATAAATCACCCGCCTAAGCCATTTTTGACAGGGTTTTGGCTCAAAAGCTATAATCTGAGATCTTCAGTGGCGGACGTAGCTCAGTTGGTAGAGTCCCAGATTGTGATTCTGGTTGTCGCGGGTTCGAGCCCCGTCGTTCGCCCCACCGAATATTGCATTATCCTAAGGCTCCCTTTGTGGAGCCTTTTCTTTTTTATACTTACCCATGAAAAAATTCGACTTTCTCCCTATTGTTTTCGGTCTAATGCTATCAGTGATTGCGCTGTATTTCATGTTGAGACCCTCAACTGCTGTTAGTGCGCCTGCATCGACCATTCCCGTAGTTAAAGTCGGCAATGTGTCTTGGGATCAAACTGAGATGACGATTGCCGATATGAAAACGTTTGCGACTGCTACTGGATTTGTGAGTCAAGCTGAGAAAAACGGCGGCGGACTCAATTACGAAGCGGGTTTTGTTAAGAAACCCGGCTGGACCTGGAAAACCCCGTACGGTGCTCCTGCAAAAGATGCTGAGCCCGCAGTGCACCTCAATCAATCTGAAGCAGCATCTGCATGTCGTTATTTTGGCAAACGTTTGCCTACCGAAGCTGAGTGGATTTCTGCAGCATTTGTAGAGCAACGAGCTAATCCACCGACAGGTTTTGTTAAGGGCGAGCGTTATCCATTCCCGGGTGGTAGCACACCTGTGGTTTCTCATTGCTTAAGTGGCTGCGGCGACTACAAAGGTGTTGCACCAGCAGGTACATTAAACCGAGGCACTGGTCATGTTCCTGCGGGCACTACCAAGCCTGGTGTCAATGGACTATTGGATATGGGCGGCAATGTTTGGGAGTGGACGGCTACTGAGCGTAATGGCGGCTTCATTACTCGTGGTGCATCTTGGTGGTATGGCCCTGAGAGACAAAAAGAATCTGATGTGGAATCTAAGCCAGCAGATATTGGAGTGGTTTACATTGGATTTCGGTGTGTGGCTGATGCCGTGAAACAATAAGGAATGACCAATCTTGCAGTCGACCCATCCGCCATTGAAATCACCTCTGAATACCAGGAGGTAATCGACGCTATCGAGCGTCACGACCCTTATATTTTTGTCAGCGGTAAAGCGGGCACCGGTAAGACCACTTTAATTGGCTATCTGCGTGAGAACATTCCTGGCAATGTAGTGGTAGTTGCGCCAACAGGCGTAGCTGCATTGCAGGTAAAGGGTGTCACGATTCACTCTTTCTTTCGCTTGCCACCTCGCCTGATTTTCCCAGAAGAGGACATCAAGCCTCTAAAAGATAAGCGTCTCTATAAAGATATCCGTCTACTCATCATTGATGAGATCTCGATGGTGAGAGTAGATGTAGTTGATGCAATTGATCTGTTCCTACGCGCTAACGGACCCCGTAAGAGTGAATCCTTCGGCGGCATACAGGTGATGTTTGTAGGGGACTTATTTCAGTTGCCGCCGGTTGTATCTCAAATGGATATGCAAGTTCTCTCTGAGCGCGGTTACGAAGGTCCTTACTTCTTTTGCGCTAATGCGCTGCACCGTAAAGATGTCACGATGGTGGAGTTGTCTAAGATCTTCCGCCAAAAAGACGCGCACTTCGCTGGCTTACTCAATCAGATCCGTATCAATCAAGACATTGATGAAGCGCTCGGCACTTTAAATGCGGTTTGCTATGAAACCAAAAAAGAAATTGATGAGCAAACCATCACACTAACCACGACTAACGCCCGTGCAGATCAAATTAATGGCGCAGGATTACGAGCACTCACAACCGATGCCAAAGTGTATATGGGCAATAGCACTGGTAAGTTCAATGTGGATGATCGCAATCTACCATCACCTAATCAACTCACTTTAAAAGTGGGGGCAAAGGTGATGTTTACCGCAACCGATAGCAATTTTCCTAAGCGCTGGGTCAACGGTACTATTGGCGTCGTTCGCGAACTACTGCCCAACACTGTGAAGGTGATGGTGCAAAACGGCTCTTACTCGAATACGGTGGAAGTTAAAGGGCATCAGTGGGAATCGTATCGCTATGACCACGACATGATGTCTGGCAAGATTTCACCAAACATCATTGGTACCTTTGTGCAGATCCCGCTAATGCTAGCTTGGGCTGTCACTATTCATAAGAGTCAGGGCAAGACCCTCGATAAGATCAAAGTAGATTTATCCTCGGGAGCTTTTGCATCAGGACAAGTTTATGTCGCCTTGAGTCGCTGCACCTCCATCGAGGGTATTACTCTTGAGCGCCCCATACAGCCAAAGGATGTCAGCTGCGATCAAGAGGTGAAGCGTTTCTATCTAAACTGTTTACCTGGCTAATTTTTCTTAAAAGCCCGCTGCCAAGCCATCGCGACGATGATCACTTCCAGCAATATAAGCATCTTTTGTTTCTTCGCCTAATAAGGCAATGGCTTGAGCGCTACCAAAGTCTAGGCTGTTAGCTGGCATCACCGTCACCTCATGCCCCATCGCTTTTAATTCTTCGACTACTGCAGTTGGCATGGACGCTTCAACAGTGAGTTTGCCCGCATCATCAATTCTCCAGCGGGGTGCATCTGAGCAAGCCTGTGGATTGAGATACTCATCAACAAAGCGCATCACAAACTGAAGATGTCCCTGTGGTTGCATATTGCCACCCATCACACCAAATGCCATAGTGGGTTGATTACCCTTAGTGAGAAATGCGGGGATGATGGTGTGAAAAGGGCGCTTACCTGGTGCCACTTGATTCGGATGGCCATCAAGCAAACTAAAGCTCATGCCACGGTTATGAAAGGCAATGCCACCTGGAGCAACTACACCAGAACCAAAGCCTTTGAAGTTCGACTGAATATAAGAAATCATCATGCCGTTCTCATCCGCAGCACAAAGGTAAACAGTGCCTCCAGCATGTGGATCTCCAGCGCCATAGCTACCCGCTTGATTGTGATTAATCAGTGCAGCACGGCTAGCCAAATAACCTCTGTCTAGTAGAGCGCTCGTTGACACTTTCATAGTGCTGGCATCGGATATATGAGCATAAGCATCAGCAAAGGCAATGCGCATGGCTTCCACTTGCAGGTGAATGCGCTGCGCAGAATTGGCTGGATATTGTTTTGCGTTAGCTGCTTGCAAAATACCGAGTGCCATCTGGGCTGCAATGCCCGAGCCATTGGGAGGAATCTCATGCAAGGTGTAATCGCCATAATCAAATGCCAATGGCTCAACCCAGTCCGTTTGATTTGCAGCAAAATCTGCCATGGTGAAGCAGCCGCCTGTGCTTTGAGCAAAGTCGACCATACTTTGGGCTAATTTACCCGTATAAAAAGATTCACCTTCAGTGTTGGCAATTTCACGCAAAGTATTAGCTTGGGCAGGATAGCGCCAGAGTTGACCGGCAGTTGGCGCTTTCCCGTCAATTAAAAACGATTCACTAAAACCAGGTTCATTCTTCAGAATGGGAATTGCTTCGCGCCATTGACGAGCGATTACTGGTGAAACTGGAAAGCCGTTCTCAGCATAGTCAATAGCGCGCTTGAAGAGTTGCGCAAAAGGCAGCTTGCCAAATTTACGAGATAACTCAATCCAACCTGAAACCATGCCGGGCACAGTCACGGTATTCCAGCCAATCAAATCCATTGCTGTTTTGCCGGAAAAATATTCCGGCGTCCAAGCAGCTGGAGCACGACCAGAGGCATTCATGCCGTGAAGTTTTTTACCATCCCAAATGAGTGCAAAGCCATCGCCACCAAGGCCATTCATGGTGGGTTCAACTACGGTGAGTGTGATCGCAGTAGCTAAGGCTGCATCAATCGCATTGCCGCCGTTTTGCAAAGCCTCAATACCTGCTTGTGTGGCCAATGGTTGTGAACTAGCAACTGCATTCTTAGCAAGGACTGGGGCACGGCCACCACCAAAGGGAGGGGAAATCAACATGGATCTAATCTATTCAATAAGAAGGTGTGAGCAAAAGGAATGGGCAATTAGTCAATTTTAACGTTGGCTGCTTTAACTGCCTTCGCCCACTTGTCATGCTCGCTTTGCGTGATCGCAGTTAATTGCTCGGAGTTGGCAAATTGCGGGTGAATACCTTGGGTTGCTAAACGCGCTTTGAAGTCAGGATTAGTCAGAATTTTACGGATCTCCCTTTCCAGCTTGGTAATGATTACTGGAGAAGTGCCCTTAGGTACATAAATCGCGTAAAAGTTTTCCACATCAAACTGTTTCATACCGTCCTGCCCTAAAGTGGGGACATTGGGCATTAATGGTGAGCGTTCTGCTGCTGCAATTGCGATAGGGCGTAACTTGCCACTCTGAATATGTGGCAGTGATGCTGTCACGCTATCAAACATCATGAGTGTATTGCCGGCAATTAAATCAGGCAGTGCAAAAGAGCTGCCTTTGTAGGGGATGTGTGTACCGGTGGCCCCTATACGCTGCATAAACAGGGTGGACTCTAAATGAGAGAGGCTGCCATTACCCTGAGACGCATAATTAAAGTCACCTTTTTTCGATTTAATAAATGCAGTAAGTTCGCTTAAGTTCTTTGCAGGTACTGTGGGGTTAATCACAATCAGATGAGGAATGGTGCCAACGAGAGCAACAGGTGCAAAATCCTTTGTAAGGTCTGCTGGAGGATTTTTGAAGAGTGCTTGTGAAATAGACTGATTAGTCATCGCACTGAAGTGAATGATGTAACCATCTGGAGCGGCTTTGGCTGCTGCGCCCAAGCCAATCATGCCACCTGCACCAGGTTTATTTTCAATCACAATAGATTGTCCGAGAGCCTCGCCCAGGGGTGCCATTACGGCACGTGCAAATACGTCGGTGGAACCACCTGCAGGAAATGACAAAATTGCGACGATTGGTTTTTTAGGCCAATCCGTATCTGGCGCAGCTATCACTTGTCCAAATAAGCTTGAAATGATTGCAAGCCCGAGGAATGGTTTTGAAAAACGATTTAAGAAGTTCATGTCATTATCCAGTGAGTAAGTAGGTAAGAGTAAGTAGGTAATATAGTATTGGAAACCACCCAAGGGCTGTAAAGCTAATAATAAAAATTTAATTGAGACAACTATGACTGCAGCACTTCAAACACCTTCAGCTATTGATATGTCGGCCTATTGGCTGCCATACACACCAAATCGTTACTTTCATCAGCATCCGAAAGTAATGCAGTCAGCCAAAGGAGCTTACTACTTTGATGACCATGGGCGTAAGTTGTTCGATGGATTATCGGGCTTATGGTGCTCACCTTTGGGGCATGCTGATCCACGAATTGGTGCGGCCATTCAAAAACAGTATCAAACCATGGACTATTGCCCCGCATTTCAGATGGCGAGTGAGGCGACCTTTACTTTAGCCAGTCGCATTGTTGATATGGCGCCAGCAGGCTTGGATAAAGTGTTTTTTACCAACTCCGGATCTGAGGCGGTAGATACCGCACTCAAAATGGCGGTGGCCTATCATCGCTGCATGGGTAACGCCTCACGTTTTCGGATGATTGGGCGCGAGCGTGCTTATCACGGCGTTGGTATTGGTGGCATCTCCGTTGGTGGCATTGTGGCCAATCGCAAAGCATTTGCTGGAATGATGATGCCGGGCGTGGATCATTTACCGCATACTTTTAATCTCTCACAAATGGCTTTCTCAAAAGGTCAGCCTACCTGGGGCGCACATTTAGCCGATGAGCTAGAAAATATTGTCACTTTGCATGATGCCAACACGATTGCTGCGGTGATCTTAGAGCCAGTGCAGGGGTCGACGGGTGTGATTGTGCCCCCACAAGGTTATTTGCAGAAGATTCGGGATATTTGTACAAAGCATGGCATCTTGTTGATCTTTGATGAAGTCATTACGGGCTTCGGGCGTTTAGGAGCAAACTTTGGCGCAGATCGTTTTGGTGTGACGCCAGATATGATCACCTTTGCAAAAGCCATTACCAACGGTGTGATTCCGATGGGCGGTGTATTGTTGCGCGGAGATATTTACGATGCCATCATGTCGCAAGGGGGCCAAGAGCAAGCGATTGAATTCTTCCATGGCTACACTTACTCTGGCCATCCAATTCCTACAGCCGCTGCCCATGCTGTACTCGATATCTTTGAATCAGATGATCTAGTCAACCGCGCTAAGGCCCTTGAACCAGTCTTAGAAAATTCTTTACACGCTCT
>CANGWT010000023.1 GCA_947457745.1 Burkholderiaceae bacterium
CTTTAGATAACAATGCCTTAAAGCTGGTATTGCACAACTTGCCAGCTGGAGATTGGGATGCAGGTGAGAGGGGTATTGCATGTCACCCAGACCGTGTTGCTGAGTTTCGCTCTGGTGTTGCGAAGGCGATTGAGTACGCTAGTATTTTAGGCGTACCTCAACTCAACTGCTTAGCAGGAAAGACCCCTGAGGGAGTTGACCCAGCATTGGTCCATGACACCTTTGTCAGCAATTTACAGTTTGCTGCTGCTGAGTTAAAGAAGTCGGGATTGAAACTATTAATTGAACCAATCAATACCTTTGATATTCCTGGTTTCTATCTCTCTAAAACTGCCCAAGGTATTGCAATACTAGATGCAGTTGCTGCTGATAATGCATTTTTACAATACGACATCTACCATGCTCAGCGCATGGAAGGTGAGCTAGCCAATACGATACAAAAATACTTTGATCGGATTGCGCATATTCAATTAGCGGATAATCCAGGTCGAAATGAGCCTGGTACCGGAGAAATAAACTACGGCTACTTATTTGATTTATTAGCTCGTCTTGGATACACAGGTTACATCGGTTGTGAATACAAACCTTTAAAAACTACTGAAGCCGGCCTACATTGGATGGGTCATTACGAGCAGTAATATCAGTTGAGTTGTAAATTAATTAATCAATAACAATTTGGGAATGAACGATGAGTAAGTTAAAACTTGGCTTTGTGGGTTTAGGTATTATGGGCACGCCAATGGCAGGGCACTTGGTCGCAGCAGGTCATGAGCTTTTTATCACTACCCGCAGTAAAGTTCCAGATGAGTTAGCCAAGACTACCGCCGTTATCTGTGCTACTCCAGCAGAAGTTGCGACTAAGGCAGACATTATTTTTATGATGGTTCCAGATACTCCTGATGTAGAAAAAGTACTGTTTGGAGATAGCGGTATCGCCTCAGGTCTTAGCAAAGGCAAAATCGTCGTTGACATGAGTTCAATCTCCCCCATTTCTACGAAAGACTTTGCGAAACGCATCAACGATCTGGGTTGTGAATATTTAGATGCTCCTGTATCTGGCGGCCAATTAGGCGCCAAGGGTGCAAGCCTCACCATCATGGTTGGTGGTAAGCAAGCTACCTTTGATAAGGTCAAACCTTTGTTTGATTTGATGGGGAAAAATATTACCTTGGTTGGTGATAATGGTGCCGGCCAAGTTACTAAAGTAGCCAATCAAATTATTGTTGCTCTAAATATCGAAGCGGTAGCAGAAGCCTTGGTATTTGCCTCTAAGGCGGGTGCTGATCCAGCAAAAGTCAGACAGGCATTAATGGGTGGCTTTGCCAGCTCTAAAATACTGGAAGTTCATGGTGAGCGCATGATCAATCGCACTTTTGATCCTGGTTTCAGAATTGAGCTGCACCAGAAGGATTTGAGTTTGGCCCTCAGCAGCGCTAAGGCTCTGGGTGTTAGTTTGCCCAACACAGCAAGCGCACAAGAATTATTTAATTCCTGTGCAGCACATGGTGGAAAATCGTGGGATCATTCTGCTATGGTCAAAGCATTAGAAAAAATGGCTAACTTTGAAATAGGTCAAAAAAGCTAGAGGATGAAGTATGGCAGTAACCCTGGTTGTTTATTTGCATGGCTTTCGGTCTTCACCAAATTCAACTAAGGCAGTGATGACTGGGGAGGCGGTGAGGGCGCTCTCATCGGAAGACCATTCTTATGACTGGTACTGCCCTCAATTGCTTGCATCACCAAAACAAAGTCTAGAGATGGTGATCGATCATATGGATCAATTCAAAGTTGATCGATATGTGATAGTCGGATCCTCCTTAGGCGGTTTTTATACCAACTATCTTGCCGAAAAATATCGATGCAAAGGGATTGCCCTTAACCCTGCAGTTTATGCCGCTAGAGAATTAGAGCCCCATGTTGGCATGATGACTGCTTATGACAGCGAGGAGCCGTTTGATTTTAAGGCTGAGTACATCGATGAATTACGTGCTTTACAGGTAGATTCAATCACTGATCCAGAGCGGTATTTTTTAATTGCGGCAAAAGGTGATGAGCTTTTGGATTGGAAGGAAATGGTCGCTTTTTACCCTGGCACTAAACAACTTATCCTCGAAGGTAGCGATCACGGAATTTCTGACTATGTCAATCACCTGCCTGCAGTAATCGATTTTATCGAGCATTAATGTCTTAATGGATGCAATCGGCAATCGGCTTCAATTTGTACCAAAAAAATCTTTGTGGATTCTTACTGCTGCAATTTTTCTATCACTTGTTGGCCACATGATTTTATTTTTTGGGATTCCATTCTTCTCTTTTGGTAGCCCACCCCCCATTGCCGAAGATCTCATCATCAAAACAGAGCTTCGGGTCGAGCCGCCAAAAAAAATACAACTGACTACGGCACCAAAGAAAAAAGCGGCGCCCAAGCAAACTAACGCCGTATCAGCGGACCCTTTGTCCGATCAGGGAAAAGGGGAGCAGGGCTCATTGGGAAATCAGTCTGGTCAGGCATTTCGCCTTCCTGAATCTGGTACGTATTATTTTGATGCCTATGTTGATGGGCAGCTCTATCAAACTGCTGAACTGGACTGGATTACCGAGGGTAATAATTACCGCTTGCGCATCAACATACCTTACGCCGTTATCGGCCCTTTTGTTTTTGAGTCCAGAGGGTCTGTCGATGCCTATGGCATAGCGCCATCCATTTACTGGACACAGCGTGGTACAAAACCACCGCGCTATTCTCGCTTTGATCGTGATCAGAGCGGGGCAGGGAAGATGTACTTCTCTGAGAAGCCTGAGTTTACGCCCGATCTACTACCAGGCACTCAAGATCGATTTAGTTTACTTTTTCAACTAGCCTCTTTACTCAATGGCAGCGATAAGATTGATGAAGCCGGCAGTATCCGAGGCATCCCTGTAGTGGACTATGACACACTGGAGATGTGGCAATTTAAAAGCTACGGAGAGGTGGTATCTGACGACATTCCAAGCTTAGGGAAGTCAATAAATCGGCATTACGCATTGATGCAGAGGGAGAGTAGCCCCTATAAGCGTCAGGTTGATATTTGGCTTGCCAGGGACCTTGATTGGCTTCCAGGCAGAATGCGCTCTCTGGAGTCTAATGGACGTGTCTTGGAGCTCATATTTAAGCAAAGGGCGCCGATTGATAAATCCAAGCTAGTTAACTAAGCCTAAGGGCAGCTAAAACTACAGTAATTTAATTTAAAACCCCGAGCCTGATCTAGGGTTTTGGTTTGATCTTCCCAATAAAGCGCCCATCATGGTGTAAAGCGCAGCGCCAGACATGGATACGGCAAATATTCCGGAGAAAGAAATAATAATAGGGAGGATCCGCCAGCGCGCAGTAAGAAGATATTCACCATAGCCAACGGTTGTATACATCTCACCGGCAAAATACAGGGTTTGAAGGTTGGTTGGGAATACTTGCAATCCCAAGCAAATATAGGCCCAGGCAATAATTTCAAGCAAATGAATGGCAATAATCAATAAAATTGCCAAGAAATATGAAACAAAATTAGCTCCATAGATCCGTTTATTTTCGAGTTTTTGGTCAATCCAATGAAAGATACCAGCAATCGATAAAACACTTAAACCATGGAATGTCAGCATCAAACATGTTAGAAATAACAAAACCCAGATATCACTATCGCCCATATCTGCATTAATTTCAGCAAAGAGCGTGCTAAAGCTGGGGAGGGAATTAAGGCCCGGAAGTTTCTCCAGCAAGCCATTTAAAGTCATAGATGTTATCCGTTAAATCGAGTTACATTTCTTGTTTGACATAATAATGATTATACGCAGTATATAAATATGTCACTTATGAAAATGCCTTCTTGGGACCACCAGGATATGGCTCTTTATAGAGCTTTAACCAACGTGACATTAAGCCATCACGAATATCATCCTTACCAAACAGCTGAGCAACGTCTATTGCTGTATACCCCTCATGATTTCTCATGCGCAAGTCTGCACCGCTATCAAGCAAGTATTTGATTAATTTTTCATTGCCAGAGACAACAGACATCATCAGTGGCGTTGTCTCACTTGGACTTAATGCATTAACTTGAGCACCATTGGCCATTAAGAATTGAGCTACTTCTAAATGACCATTAGTAGCTGCATAGTGGATTGGTGCCCAGCCAGTCTTATTAACAACAGCCTTTTTGTCAATAACTAAGGTCTTCACTAAGGCCAGTTGACCATCAAAGGCAGCCATCATGAGCGCGTTTTCGCCGCTTTTATTAGTCAAATTCACGTTTGTGAGTGGATTGGCAAGCAATAAATCCGTTACCTTAAGGGATTTATCCCGAATAGCAAGAATCAACATGGGGCTACCTTTAGGGTCCAGTGTATTTGGGTTAACGCCTGCTTTTATTAAAGATTGCACCTCTGAGGCGTCATCAAACTTTGCAGCTTTGGTGAAATCCGCAATCTGATCTGCAGTTTGTGCAATTACCAAGCTAGAAAAGCAGAATATATATATATTTAAAAGATAGCTAAATTTAAATGGACTTCTCATGATATTGCTCTATTTATATGAAAACATTGGAAAAAATTACTTGACGTCTGTTCAGCCAGCAATTCAACTGAAACCCCCTTTAGATCAGCAACGAATTCACCAACCTTGGAAACCCAGGCTGGCTCATTTGTCTTACCACGATAGGGAATTGGGGCTAAATAAGGTGAATCTGTTTCTATGAGCATGCGCTCTAGGGGAACTACCCGGCAAGTGTCCTGTAGGTCCTTGGCGCTCTTAAAAGTCACAATGCCAGAAAACGAAATATAAAAACCCATATCAATAGCAGCCTTAGCAACTTCAGTAGTTTCTGTAAAGCAATGCATGACACCTCCAATCTGATCAGCGCCCTCTTCTTTGAGGATTCTGAGGGTGTCAGCTGAAGAGGCGCGCGTATGGATGATAAGAGGCTTCTTAGCTGCAATAGCGGCGCGTATATGCGTTCTGAATCGCTCCCTCTGCCATTCCATGGATTCATAGCTACGATTGCCCATGCGAAAGTAATCAAGCCCAGTTTCGCCAATCGCAATGATCTTAGGATGTTTTGCTTCTTGAATCAGGAATTCAAAGCTGGGTTCTAGCGTATCTTCGTAATCTGGATGCACCCCAACCGAAGCATACAAATGAGCGTGATCCTCAGCTAGCTTTCGCACCTTGGGAAAGTCAGGAATATCTACCGACACACATAAGGCATGACTCACCTTGCAGGCAGCCATGTTTGACAAAACCTCAGTTAGACGGGTTTGAAATTCTGGGAAATCGAGATGACAATGTGAGTCTATAAACATGACTCGCTATTTTAATCTTCAAATACCCGCTGGTATTGAGAAAGCAATGCCTCTAGCTGAATACGGGTAGCCAGCGGGTGATTTTCATGGCGCCGTGCCTGATTCAGAGACTTCCAGAGGCTTAGAAGCTTTGGAAGGCGCGCTTGTTGCGCAAGTGTCTTGATGGTAGCCTCATGCTTGGGGTAATAGCGAGGTGAACCCATTTGTGCACAACTTTGTACATCAGAGACCCACCGCTGCATAGTGGCCAACAAAACTGAATACCTGGCTTTGTGTGCCTTATCAGCAGCATCAAGCCAATTGATCCGAGCGCCCTGCGACATCGCTTGCAATAAATAACGTGAAGCCTGGATGGCAATCGTAAGATCATCCTTTTCATCTTTATTGTGACGTGCAATTAAGGAATCTAGTACTGCATATGGTGCCCCACCCTGCTCATCATAAATAGACTCGATATCGGAATCACTCATTTTTAAACCAGGAGTCTTACTCAGTTGGATACGCAACCAATTGAGTCCACTTAATCGATCTGGTCGCGGTGCGGACAGCAAGCGACAGCGAGAACGAATAGTTGGTAAGACACGATCAAGGCGATCTGCTAGCAAAATAAAGATGGTATTTTTTGGAGGCTCTTCAAGAGATTTCAGTAAAGTATTTGCGGAATCTGATCTGAGCATTTCTAACGGATAAACCAGAATGACTCGGTTTCCGCCACGGTGAGATCCAATAGAAAGTCCCTCAATTGCTCTTCGAGCATCTTCAATAGAAATACTTTTCTTTTCTTTTTTCTCGGGTGCATCACCATCGACATCAGCCTGACTGACCTTGGATTTTTTTGGAGATTCAGCATCTGAATCGAAATCACCCTGCGGCAAAAGCTTGCGGTGTGTTTCTGGTACTAGCGCAATAAAGTCAGGGTGGTTGCCGGAGTCAAACCACCGACAAGCTTTGCATTGATTACAAGGCTTTATAGCCGCGGACGTCTCACACAAAAGCGCTTTAGCCAATTCGATGGAAAACTCAAACTTACCGATACCGGATTGACCATGAATCAGAACGGCATTAGGAAATGCGTCCAAGTTCATACCATCCCAAATAGGCTCAAGCCATGGGGCTATTTTCTTAACCGACTCATTTGGAAACATCACATCACTCATTTAGAGCTTCATCTTTAAAGACTCGAGTTCATGCCAAATAGCCTCTGGCGTTTGAGTGGCATCTACTAAATAGAAACGATTTGGATCTGCCTTTGCCCTACGCAAATACTCCTGACGAACCTTTTCAAAAAAATCTAGGTCCATCTTTTCAAATTTATCGGGCGCTCTTACCTTTGATCTCCTGGCTTGGGCAACTGAACCAGGTAAGTCAAAAAGGAAAGTCAAATGAGGTTGAAGTAATGAACCATCAGGGCGACCCTGAACCCATTTTTCCAAATCATTTAACTTCGCCAGGCTTAAGCCGCGACCACCACCTTGATAAGCAAAGCTCGCATCCGTGAAGCGATCAGAGATTACAATCTTTCCCGCTTTCAATGCTGGCTCTATTACTTGTGCAATATGTTCTCGACGAGCAGCAAACATCAGCAATGCCTCAGTTTCTAAATTCATTGGCGCTTCAAGCAATAAGGCGCGGAGTTGTTCGCCTAATTGAGTGCCACCGGGCTCCCTAGTCACAACAACATCGCGATCAGGGTGCCGCTGTTTAATCAAGTTGCTGAAAGATTCAATGTGGGTACTTTTACCAGCACCATCAATACCTTCAAAGCTAATGAAATAACCAGAAAATTGAGCTGTCATAAGGATTGCTATGGCTTTGATTGGGTAGAAGAATTGCGTTTACGTTGAAATTGATCAACCGCGCTTTCATGCTCTTTTAAGGTTTTGGAGAAATGGCTAGTACCATCGCCACGCGCCACAAAATACACCGCTTCACTTTTTGCTGGATACATTACAGCAAGGAGCGACTCCTTACTCGGCATAGCTATCGGTGTTGGTGGCAAACCCTTGTACATATAAGTATTGTAGGGACTGTCCTTACGTAAATCCGTTTTTCGAAGATTGCCATCAAATTGGGGGCCAATTCCATAAATTACTGTTGGGTCGGTCTGTAAGGGCATATTCAAATTGAGGCGATTCACGAAAACTGCTGAGACTAGCGACCTATCGCTTGATCGCCCTGTCTCCTTTTCCACAATCGAGGCCAAAATAAGCAGGTCATAGGGGGTTTTTAAAGGTGTGGCTGAGTCCCTTTGCTCCCAGGCAGCTGTTAGCTGCTTTTGCATGGCCTGTGAAGCCCTTCGATAGATTGAAGTATCCGAATCATCTGGATCAAAAAGATAGGTATCTGGGTAAAAGAGCCCCTCATCGCCTGGATAAGTCAGTCCGATAGTCTGTAGTAAGTCCTTGGAGCTCATCCCTCTAGTTTGATGAATGAGCGCTGGATGTTTATCAATCAGGCTTCTCAGTTGCCATATGGTCATGCCGGGAATGATGGCAACACTCTCTCGAACTCGATCACCACGGGCTATTTGCAACAAGACATTTCCCAAGCTAGCGCGGGGAGCCAATAGATAGGTTCCTGGCTTTAACTTAGAGCCAACAAAAAGCGCCCTTGCCGCAACTTGAAAAGTAACTACATTTGTAGATACGCCCTGGCCTGAAAGCTGACCTGCAATCGCAGATAGGCCTGACTGAGGAGTTATTTTGACTTTATAGGCAGATACCTTCTCAACATTTGATGTAGCAGGTACAACCGGCCATAAAAAGATGACTCCGTACAAGATAAGCAGTACGAAAATGAAGATGAGGGCATAGGATTTCCATCCGCCCCCGATTGAGAGTTTAATAAAAAGACTTCTCTGAAATTTTCTGCTCATCAAGCTATGATAAAAGCTCATGACCCCAATCCCAAAAAACACCATAATGCCCGCCTCCAGCCTGAACCATGGATTTACCCCTCTAAACCATTGGGGCATGATCTTTGTCGAGGGGCCTGATGCCGCAGCCTTGCTACAAAGTCAATTAAGTAATTCCGTGCTTAGCCTCAAGCGAACCATGGTGGGTGATATTGCACGCGGCCCTGATTCTGTTCGATTAGTTGGATATTGCAGCCCCAAAGGACGTCTTTTAGCTAGCGCTTGGCTTAGCTTGTTTCCTGAAACTGTTGATTCGGATGACCGTTTTGCCCTTTTTATTTCTAAAGATATTGCAGCAAGTACTGCAAAACGATTGTCGATGTACGTACTACGCTCAAAAGTAAAAGTGGTGGATGCCTCGGATGACTGGAAAGTGTTTGGCGCCTATCAAAACGCCGATGCTAGCCAATCTACCAATCTACCCAAAGACTCTCTCGCCTTGCGCATGCCTGATGTACTGATTAATAATCAATCTTTTCATCGTAACCTCATCGCCCAGAAAAAAGTGGAGGGCACTCTGTTATCAGTTGATCAGCCCTCATTAGATCAGTGGAATTCTTTAGAGGTGCTGAGTGCAATCCCCAGAATTGTCTTGGCAACACAGGAGCAATTTGTTCCGCAGATGATTAACTTTGAATCCGTTGCTGGTGTGGATTTTAAAAAAGGTTGTTATCCGGGTCAAGAAATTGTTGCTCGTAGCCAATACCGTGGCGCAGTAAAACGTAGACTCCAACTGACGCATATCGATACCAACGCAACTGCATTGGAACTTGCAAAACCAGGCGTAGAATTATTTCAAAAAGGCGATGCCAGCCAGCCATGCGGTATGGTGGTACTGGCAGCTAGCAATGCGGCAGATTCAACTCGCATTGATCTTCAGGTAGAGTGCAAGTTAGAAGCCCTTGAAATTGGAGCAATTCATCTTGGTTCGAGCGATGGGCCGGTCTTAATGGTAGATTCTCTACCATACCTTTTATTAGAAATTTAATCTCACTCTGACTCCATTCATATCCTTATGTGCTTAATTCTCTTTGCCTGGAAATCCCATCCAGACTACCCTTTGGTAGTTGCGGCAAACCGTGATGAATTTTATGAGCGCGATACTGATGCTATGGGGTGGTGGTCTGAGCACCCTCATGTATTGGCCGGTAAAGACCGAGCAGATGTATTGGGTAGTCCGGGAACTTGGTTGGGCTTCACAAAGACAGGGCGCTTTGCCGCATTGACAAATGTCAGAGCGCCCAGTGAAAAAAATCCTGATGCAAGAACGCGTGGTGAGCTCAGTCTGCACTATCTTACGGGTCACCACAAGCCACATGCTTACATACAAGAGAATGCCAAACGGTTTGAGCTCTACAACGGATTTAATCTATTGATGGCTGATCTCAGTGATCCAGAAAACGCAGAAATGCATTGGGTAAGTAACCGCCTCATGATGGGTCAAAGCATTCGTCCAAGAAAAGTATTTCCTGAGCAAGCACTGAGTCCTGGAGTCTATGGTCTATCAAACGCAATGCTAGATACACCATGGCCTAAAGTAAATCACCGGGTAGCAGCGTTCGCCCAAACATTGGCAATGGATAGCGGACAACTCAAAAACGCAGATCACTATTTGCGCTTATTGGCAGATACTCACGAAGCAAGCCCGCAAGAGCTACCAAATACTGGGATTAATCCAGATTGGGAGAAAGCTTTATCTGCTGCATTTATTAAGACTCCAAGCTATGGAACGCGTTCGAGTACCATTTTGCGCGTTCGTAATGATGGGCAGTTTGAGATGGTAGAAAGACGATTTGATGCCAATGGCACTGTGGGTCACGATGTTGTCACCGGTGAGCTCACTGCTGCACCAGGATCCAACCTTTCGGTGTAGGCGACCAATCAGCGTGAATTATTTCTGCTGTCGAGAATCCTCATTAATAACTCGTTCGCCATTCACATTTTTGCTTGCCAGTCGCTTTATAAACTGAAACGTCCCTGTTGACATGCAGCAGATCTCACCTTGATCATTGAAGAGCTTGGCCTCGCAAAAAGCCATCGTTGCAGTACGACGCACGGTATCGGCTTTGACACGCAAGATGCCGTTAGCAGCCTGCATGAAGTTATTTTTCATCTCAACGGTAACGACACTGCGATCACTAGGGTCGCTTGAGCGAGCAGCAACAGCCATGGCCACATCCATCAGGGTAAGCAAAACACCGCCATGGGCCACATCCCAAGTATTAGTATGCTCGGGCTTGAGGGCTAGGAGTATTTCGCCTTTACCCATTTCGGCAGTAATTAGCCTCACCCCTAAAAGCTTCAAAAAAGGAACATTAAGCTCTTCACCTAGATTGGCAAGTTGAGTTTCTACATTCAGCTGTACTTTATTTGTCATAGGGTCATTCTAGAGGCTTATGCGACGCTTGTGAATTACCCATAAAATACAAAATATGCCTTTTACACTGCGTGGCGATGATGTATGCCAACCAACCCCACCCACCCCCATACCCAATCCCTATTGGGTTGCATTTTCAGCTTCCGCTGCCAAACTCATTGACCTTGAGCTTGGAGCCGTTGGTTTACCCAAGGATCCTGATTGGCTAGAACTTTTAGCGGGAAATCAATTGAATGTGGGTGAACTCACTTTCTCTAGTCCAATTTCAACTGCCTATAGCGGCCATCAATTTGGATCCTGGGCAGGACAGCTAGGCGATGGTCGTGCCATCCTGCTGGGGGATATGAATCAGCTTGAACTCCAACTAAAAGGGGCTGGTAAGACACACTACTCCAGAATGGGTGATGGTAGAGCCGTCTTGAGATCATCTATACGCGAGTTCCTCTGTAGCGAAGCGATGCATGCCTTGGGTATACCTACCAGCAGAGCCCTTTCGGTAGTCGGATCTAAGCAGCGCGTTATTAGAGAAAAGCTAGAGACCGCAGCAGTGTGTTCACGCATTGCTCCAAGCTTTATTCGTGTTGGCCACTTTGAACACTTTGCTTCACTTCAGAATATTGTCCGTCTTAAAGATCTGGCAGATTTGCTGATGAGTGAATTCTATCCAAAATGCCTTAATAAAAATGATCCCTATTTAAGTTTATTCAAAGAGATCAGCGCTCGCAATGCAAAATTAGTTGCTCAGTGGCAATCGGTAGGATTTTGTCATGGCGTCTTAAATAGTGACAACATCAGCGTCCTTGGTCTAACTATTGACTATGGCCCATTTGGATTTCTAGATCATTTTGAAATAGATCACATTTGTAACCATAGCGATCATGGTGGCCGATATGCCTATCATCGTCAGCCACAAATCATGCATTGGAATATGGCCTGCCTCGCAAGCGCTATGCTTCCCCTGCTAGAGCTGAAGTATTCACCAGAAGAATCCCAAGCTCATTTACGTTCGGCTCTAGAAGAGTTCCCAGTGACTTATGCAAAGGAATGGCAACAAGCTTTCCGCTCTAAATTGGGTCTGCAATTAGAAATAGAATCTGATATCGAATTAATTGAACGTCTCTTACAAGCGATGCATGATTCAAAAGTAGACTTCACTACATTCTTCCGTCAGCTCAGCAATATCCAAAAAGATTCCAGGCCAACGGATATTACCCAAAGAGATGAATTCCTCGATCGTGAAAACATTGATCAATGGTTTACCGACTACATCCATAGACTACAAAAGGAAGTCTTGGGAGACGAGGCTAGAAAAGGGATGATGAATCAGGTCAATCCCAAATATATCCTCAGGAATCATCTCGCTCAATCTGCAATTGAAAAGGCGCAGCAAGATGATTTTTCTGAAGTCGCACGATTGCAGCTCATACTCAGCAAACCTTTTGATGAGCAGGAGATATTTGGGGATTATGCAAAACCACCGCCCGTCGATATGCAGCGCATAGAAGTCAGCTGCTCCTCATAACCTAATACCTTACAGATATGAACAAGAAAACAGATCAAGAATATAAAAAAACACTAAGCGATATCCAATATCGAGTTACCCGAGAGGCTGCAACAGAACGACCCTTTTCTGGCGAATTCTGTGATCACTGGGATGCTGGTCAATATCGCTGCATCTGCTGTAATACCCCGCTATTTCAATCATCAAGCAAGTTTGATGCTGGCTGCGGCTGGCCTAGCTACAGCGCACCAGAGAATAATGAGGTTATTACTGAAATTCGGGATGTTAGTCATGGAATGATTCGCACTGAGGTGCGTTGTACGACCTGTGATGCGCACTTGGGTCATGTATTTGAAGATGGCCCACAACCCACCGGACTGCGCTACTGTATCAATTCAGCATCCTTAGCATTTGAACCCTCCGAGAATGCCGCCCCAAGTAAAGCGGAATAATTTATAAATAGCTGGATAATCAAGCCTATGAAATTTTTATTTGACCTATTCCCAATCATTCTCTTTTTTATCGCCTTTAAATTCGGTGACATCTACACTGCAACTATCGTAGCGATGGTTGCTACCATTGGGCAAATACTCTGGGTTTATTACCGACATCGTAAGATTGATGCTATGCAATGGGTTAGCCTTGTGATGATTCTGGTATTTGGAAGCCTAACCATCTTCTTGCACGATAAGACTTTTATTCAACTAAAACCAACTGCGCTTTACTGGTTATTTGCAGGCGCCCTATTTATTAGCGCGCAATTTTTTCAAAAAAACTGGATTCAAGTTCTAATGGGCAAACAAATTACCCTGAAAGAACACAACTCAAAATCAGTTTGGCATAAGGTGAATATGGCCTGGGCAACATTTTTCTTTTTTATGGGTGCGCTCAATCTCTATATTGCATTTGAATACTCCGAGGAAACGTGGGTCAACTTTAAGTTATTTGGCAGCACAGGATTGCTGGTTGCATTTGTGATTCTTCAAGGAGTTTGGCTCACTCGTCACATGGAGCACCCTGCAGAATGAATATCAATCAAGAGCGAATTGCCCAATTTGAAGCTGATCTCAGGTTAGCGTTTCAGTTAAGCCATTTGAATATTGAGGATGAAAGCTATCTTCATGCAGGTCATGCTGGTGCAGCCACCGGTGGCGGTCACTTTAAATTGACCATCGTAGCCCCAGAATTCGAGGGAATGACGAAGGTGGCCCGTCATAGAGCTATCTATGCCGCTCTTAACAGTCACTTCCCTGAAGCAATCCATGCCCTGACCATCTTGGCGTACACCCCTAGTGAAAGTACTCATTAGCCGCAGATTGCTTTAAGATTCTTATTTACCCTTTCTTTAAATTTCCGACTCATGCTCAACACACGCCAAATTTTGATCCTCAGCGCTTTTAGCGCTGCACTTCTCTCAACAACTGCCTATGCCCAAAATGCTGCCATTGTTAATGGCAAGGCAATTCCTAAGGCACAACTAGATAAATTGGTTCAAAAATCGAATCAACCAGATAGTCCTCAAGTACGTGATCAGGCGAGAGAAATGCTAGTTACTCGCGAACTCATTTTGCAAGAGGCTAATAACCGGGGTATCACACAAAAAGAATCTATTCGAGAGCAATTAGAGCAATCCAAGATGGGTGTGCTAGTCGCAGCCGTGTTTGAGGACTTCGTTGAAAGAGAAGGGGTAACTGAGGCTGAATTAAAAGCTGCTTACGAACAAGTTAAAGGGCAATACACTGGTAAGGAATATCACGTGGAGCATATCTTAGTAGAAAAAGAAGCGGATGCTAAAGCCATTACTGCACAAATTAAAGCTGGTGGTAACTTTGCTCAAATTGCTAAAGAAAAGTCTAAGGATCCTGGTTCTGCCCCGAATGGTGGAGATCTTGGCTGGGTAAGCGATCAAGCACTCGTCCCAGAGTTTTCCAAGGCGATGGTGCAGCTCAAAAAAGGTCAAATTACTGACAAACCAGTCAAGACGCAATATGGCTGGCACATTATTAAGATGGATGATGTGCGCGATGTGAAGGTGCCAAGCATGGATGAGATCAAAGACCAGCTTAAGCAGATGATCACAGCGGATCAAAATTGGCAAAAGGCAAAGTTCTCAGAGCTAATGCAAAAGCTCCGCGCTAAGGCCAAGATTCAATAAGAAGTCTCTGCTCCTAGAATACAAACCCAGGCCAAGCTCCCTGGGGTTTTTTCTTGTCCAACGGAAAACCAGATTTAGCTTTATATTGGGAGGATGATGATTCTTCACACCATGCTTAGAGTCGGTAATATGACTCGCTCGATCAATTTCTATACCAAAGTTTTGGGAATGAACCTGCTTCGTAGCACTGAGCGACCAGAGCAAAAATATTCTCTCGCATTTGTAGGTTTCGGCAAAGGGAATATAGACGGCCAATCTGAGATTGAGCTCACCTACAACCATGGTATTGAGAGTTATCAGCTTGGTGACGCCTACGGACATATTGCGATTGGGGTCGCTGACGCCTATGCTGCTTGTGAAAAGATCAAGGCTGCTGGCGGGAATATTACGCGTGAGGCTGGCCCGGTCATGGGTGGTGATACCATCATCGCCTTCGTCACAGACCCTGACGGCTACAAAATTGAATTAATTCAACGCTAGATTTTCTTTTTGTTTAGTTGAAGCAAAACACAATCCAACTACGAGTTATCGATAGTCTTTCGCAGATTACCGAAGAAAAATGGAATTCTCTTTTATCGTCAAAATCGGGCCCATTTCTACAGTATGCATTTCTCAATACATTAGAAATAAGCGGATGTGTGGGCGGTAATACTGGTTGGCAAGTTGCTCACTTGCTCGTTGAGGACTCTGAAGCAAGACTGCTAGGTGCAATGCCGCTCTATCTTAAGCAACACTCCTATGGAGAGTTTGTTTTCGACTGGGCCTGGGCTCAAGCATACGAGCAGAACAATATGTCTTACTATCCAAAAGCGCTGTCTGCCATTCCCTTTACTCCAGTTCGTGGACCTAGAATGCTCGTAGCACAAACTGCCGATAAGGGTTCGGTACAACAGATCTTAGTCTCCGGCTTAAAGACACTTGTTGGTCAAAATGCACTCTCTTCTGCCCACGTTCTCTTTCCCGAGAGTAGCGAGTTATTAGAGCTAGAGAAGCAAGGATTTATGTTGCGTAACTCGGTACAGTTTCATTGGCAGAACATCGCTTACAAAGATTTTGAACAATTTCTTGTGGACCTCACAATGAAACGTCGGAAGAATATTCGGCGAGAGCGTGCATCTGTGGCCTTGCATAAAATATCTTATCGACACATTCCAGGATCAATAGCAACGAGAGAGGATTGGGCATTCTTTTATCGCTGCTATGAAAATACGTATATTGAGCACCGTTCTTCTCCCTATCTAACCGAACAGTGCATTCAAATGCTTGGAAGGGATATGCCTGAGAATTTTCATCTCATGATTGCCGTCCAGGATGAGAGGCCAATTGCATCATCGTTACTAGTTGTCGATCGCCCAAACTCAAAAGCATACGGGCGTTATTGGGGTGCAATCGAGCATATCCCCTGCCTACATTTTGAATTAGCTTATTACCAGGCAATTGAGTATTGTATTAAGGAAGGTATTCAGATATTTGAAGGTGGTGCACAAGGCGAACACAAGATGGCTAGAGGTTTTTTACCAACCACTCTGCAATCAGCGCATTGGATAGCGGATACCAGTTTTTCTAATGCAGTGAAGCGTTTTTTAGAGCGTGAACGTGAAGGTATGGCGGCTTATGTTGATGAGCTCGAACAGCACATCCCTTTGAAATCGTCTAAAGTACAGCCATGACTGAATCTAATAACAACACACCAGAACAAGCTGGAGCAAATTCTTTAGCTGTTGGTGACGATAGCTCCGACTCCCCTTGTATTGGAGTTTGCACAACACTCTACGATGAAATTTGCCAAGGCTGTGGTCGCACTCTAGGCGAGGTCAGTAATTGGGTTTTCTTTAGCCAAGAAGAAAAAGATTCTGTATGGAAACGCATTCGTGCCGAGGGCACTGCAATGCGCTTCCAACGTCAGGCCAAGTAAGCATTTAGCCAGCTAAAGCTTGGCTGCGTAAATACTCTTCGTAGGTTCCTGAGTAATCAGCAATCGTTCCATCCAGCTTCACTTCGAGGATGCGATTAGCTAACGCTGAGACAAACTCACGATCATGAGATACGAAAATTAAAGTGCCTTCGTATTTCTCAAGAGCAATTTGCAAGCTCTCAATTGATTCCATATCCATGTGGTTAGTAGGCTCATCCATTGCAAGTACGTTGTGCTTTTGCAGCATTAACTTACCCCAAATCATGCGACCCTTTTCACCACCTGACAATACTTTGACAGACTTGCCGATGTCATCACCAGAAAATAAGAGGCGACCTAAGGTGCCACGAATGACCTGATCATCATCACCAGTATTGCGCCACTCATTCATCCAGTCCATCAGGATTTCATCTTTAGCGAATAGCTCTGTATTGTCCTGAGGCATGACACCAACATTGGCATTCTCCGCCC
>CANGWT010000024.1 GCA_947457745.1 Burkholderiaceae bacterium
AAATTGATAGATCATTTCAATAGCTTACCACCTGATAAACTCACTTATCTATGTTGTTAACTAATAAAAATCGTTTAACTGAAATGCTGAGTTCGGCCCTTCAGGGTCTTGCCCAGGAGCGTGGTTTGGCTGATGCCCCCGCACCGCGCCTAGAGCGCCCTAAGGCAGTAGACCATGGGGATGTCGCTTGTAATATTGCGCTTCAGCTTTCCAAAGCTTGGAAGCTGAACCCTCGAGAATTAGCTCAAGCGCTGGTTGAGCGTTTAGAGCAGCAGCTTGGCTATAGCGACCTCATTGCCTCCTGCGAAATTGCAGGACCTGGCTTTATTAATTTTCGTCTTAGCAATATCGCTAAAACTGCTGTGGTGCAAGAAGTCCTCACGTCAGGATCTCAGTTTGGTCAGCTAGCACCAGTGTCAGCCCCAGTTGCTAGCGCCATGATTGAGTTTGTATCCGCTAATCCTACTGGGCCGCTGCATGTAGGTCATGGTCGACAAGCTGCACTAGGCGATGCCTTGGCAAACTTATTAGCAACGCAGGGTATCAAGGTGCACCGTGAGTTTTACTACAACGATGCGGGAGTGCAGATTGCAAATTTAGCACTCTCAGTACAGGCTCGTCTAAATGGACTCAAGCCTGGTGATGCCGCCTGGCCAGAGAGTGCCTATAACGGTGAATATATTGCAGAGATTGCGATTGCCTTTAAAGCTTCGCCTGAATATAAAGATGATCTTGAAGCGATTCGTCAATTTGCCGTCGCATATTTACGCAATGAACAAGATATTGACTTAAAAACATTTGGCGTGAAGTTTGATTGCTATTACCTGGAGTCTTCCTTATATACCGACGGTAGTGTTGCAAAGATTGTTGAAGAACTACAAAGTATTGGTAAGACTTATGAGTCTGAGGGCGCACTTTGGCTCAAGACAACAGATGATGGCGATGATAAGGATCGCGTCATGCGTAAGTCTGATGGCAGCTTTACCTATTTTGTGCCTGATGTCGCATATCACACCAGCAAATGGAATCGTGGCTTTGAAAAAGTAATTAACGTCCAAGGGAGTGATCACCATGGCACGATTGCCCGTGTTCGCTCTGGCTTGCAGGGTGTGGCACAGAAGCGTGGCTGGGATATTCCGAAAACTTACCCCGACTACGTATTGCACAAAATGGTGACAGTGATGCGCCATGGCGAAGAAGTCAAAATTTCTAAACGTGCCGGCTCCTATGTGACTGTGCGCGACTTGGTTGAGTGGTCCGGTGGTGTTACACCAGAGATGACTACTGATGAGCGTGAGCTGGCTCTACAGCGTGGAAGAGATGCCGTGCGTTTCTTCCTTATCTCCCGCAAAGCTGATACAGAGTTTGTTTTTGATATTGATTTGGCATTACAGCAAAATGATGAGAACCCGGTGTTCTATGTGCAATATGCTCATGCGCGGATTTGTTCAATTCTGACCCAATGGGGTGGACAAGTATCCGATCTAAAAGACGCAGACCTCTCTTTATTACAAAGCAAAGCTTCGGATTATTTGTTGCGTCGCTTAGCTGAATATCCAGAAATGCTTACTGATGCAGCTGCAGATTTAGCGCCACATGCTTTAGCTTTTTACTTGCGTGATTTAGCGGGAGACTTTCATACCTTCTATAACGCGGATCGGGTCTTGGTGGATGATCCCGCATTGAAATTAGCACGCCTTGCATTGCTCTTAGCGACGCGCCAAGTGCTTGAAAATGGATTAAAAGTATTGGGTGTTTCAGCACCCGCTAAGATGTAAGCTGTACCAATTGCTAGGGCTTAAGAAGTAAAAAGAGGGATGGGGATACGATGAAAAAAAATAATCAACACACCAGCTTTACGCCAAGGATCCAGTCTTCGAGCCCGGAGTATGGCGGCACTATTCTTGGCTTCATCTTAGGGCTTGGTGTTGGCCTTGGCATTGCTTTTGTAATTGCTTTTTACCTTTCTAAAAACACACCGCAAGAGCGTCCTGGGATCAGAGCTCCTAATCTTCCTTTTACAATTAAGCCGGGAGCAGCACCGGTGGAGGGTGAAGTGATTGCTCCAGTAGAGGCTCTAGATTTGAATAAGCCACTACAAGGCAAGTCAGTTGCACCTGCAGCTAGTGCGCCAGATCCAATTGCTGATGTAGCTAATGGTAAGAAGCCGGTAGAGCTAGCCCCAGCACCTGCTGCAAAATCAGATGCAATTTATTTCTTACAGGTAGGCGCTTTCAATAAGCGTGCTGATGCAGATGCGCAGAAAGCGAGTTTAGCGATTCAAGGAATTCAATCTCAATTAAGCGAGATTAATAGTGATGGCAATACGCTTTGGCGTGTGCGTGTTGGCCCATACAACAGTGTTGAAGAAAGCAATCCCGTGCGTGATAAGCTTAATGGCATGGGCATTAAACCGAGTGTTATTAAATCTAGTAAATCATGATTACATTATCTAAATCTAAAAGAGCCCTTTTATCTGCTACTTTTTTTGGCCTGGCATTTTCTTTTTTAGGCCTTGCTGCTGCGCAAAGCCCTAAGATTGAAGAGGGGTTCGATTATCGTATTTTGCCTATCCCTCAGCCAGTTGAGGCTAAAGGGAAGGTTGAGGTTATCGAGTTCTTTTGGTATGGCTGCCCGCATTGTTATGACTTTGAACCAGAGCTCAATGCGTGGCTTAAGCGCCAAGCAAAGGATGTGACATTCCGTAAAGTACCCGTTGCTTTCCGAGATGATTTCATGCCGCATAGCCAGCTGTTCTATGCCTTAGAGTCTATGGGCAAGGGTGAGGCAATGAATGACAAAGTCATGTATGCCATGCATAAAGAAAATAAGCGCCTCATGACAGAAAATGAGATCGCCGATTGGGTCGCTTCTCAGGGTATTGATCGCAATGCTTTCTTAGCTACCTATCGTTCATTTGCGGTTGTATCAAAAGCGCGTGCTGCTAGACAGATGGCTGATGCTTATCGTATTGATGGTGTGCCAACGATTGTGATGCAGGGTCGATACGTAACATCCCCATCTATTGCTGGAACCAAGGCAAAAGCGATTGCTGTAATGGATTACTTGGAGCAAAAAATTCGCAAGGATAAGTACAAGTAAATCAGGATCTTAGATTTTGACGAAGCGGCGGATGATCCAGAAGTAAAGCGGGTAAGGCAGGATTCTGAGGAACTTTAAGAATCCTGAAAACCGCTTAGGGAAGTGAATATCAAATTCTCCAGCCTGAAGTCCAGCGAGGATTTCTTGAGCGGCTTTATCGGCGGTGATGAGCGCCGGCATCTCAAAATCATTCTGTGCGGTAGCTTCTGTTGCAACAAAGCCAGGTGAGATCATATGCACGCTCACGCCCTGCGGCAGTAAGTCGTAATACAGGGTTTCACAGAAATTAATAATCCCAGCTTTACTTGGCCCATACGCCAAAGCTTTAGGTAGTCCGCTGTATCCGGCTACACTACCAACGATAGCAATATGACCAGCATGCGCTCTAAGCATATCTGGCATAACAATGCTGACTGCCCGCATAGGACCGAGCAGATTGGCATCAATTGTTTTCTGCGCAATATCAAAATCAAAATTATCAGCACGTAAGGGGGTATATATGCCCGAGACAAACAATAGTAGATCCAAGCCACCCCAAGCTTCTATGATGCTCTGGTAGGCAGAGTCGAGTTGCTCTTGACGGGTGACGTCAAGTGGAAGCACTAAGGCCTGTCCTGGCTTCGCAGATTGTGCGAGGGTATCTAGCCGTTCGGCACGACGGCTAGAGAGCGCGACTTTTGCGCCTGCCTTGATAAAAGCTTTTGTGCAGGCCTCACCGATACCACTGGAGGCCCCAATGACCCAAATTCGTTGATTTATAAAAGAATCTATTCCTTTTTGCTTCATGGGCGCAGGGCATCGCTTGAGTGAATAGCGTCTTGGTGTTTGAGGGTGTATTGCACGACATCAATATTCTTTTCGGAAAATCCAGCAGCGCAATACATGAGATAAAAATTCCAGAGCCGAATAAATGCCTCATCGAAACCGAGGCGATAGATTTCTTCAATCTTGTGATTAAAGCTGTCGCGCCATAGGCATAAGGTTTTGGCATAGTCAGCACCAAAGGCAAACTCTGCCTCAAGCTCTAAACCGGCACTAGCTGCGGCAGCCTTAAATTTAGCTGGAGAGGGAAGCATGCCTCCTGGAAAAACATACTGCTGAATAAAGTCGGTGCTCTGGCGGTAGCGATCAAATAAATCATCTGCGATCACGATGGTTTGGATACAAGCCCGCCCACCCGCTTTGAGTCGTTGTGCAATCGTTTGGAAATATTCAGTCCAATGGTTCTCACCAACTGCTTCAAACATTTCAACAGAGGCAATACCGTCAAATTGCTCTTTACAGTCCCGATAGTCTTGCAGCCGCACCTCAAATTGCTTTGCATTACTTACTTCTGTAGAGATCTTTTGAAGTCTAGAGTCTGCAAACGCTTTTTGTTCCGTCGACAATGTCAGGCCAGTGACGTGGTTGCCATTGCGTAAGGCTTCTTCCATGAAGCCGCCCCAACCACAGCCTATTTCTAAGATTTGATCACCCTCTTTAGCATGGATGGAGTCTAAGATACGTTTGATTTTTGCACGCTGGGCATCCATGAGTGATTGCTTGTCGCCCTCAGAGAACCAAGCACTCGAGTAGCTCATCGTTGGATCTAGCCAAAGCGTGTAAAAGGCATTGCCTAGATCATAGTGCGCATGAATATTTTTACGACTTCCGGATTTAGAGTTGTCTCTAAACCAATGTCTCAGACGATAGGCTACAGATCCAAACCAGCTGCCGTAGATTGCTTTTTCTAGGATAGTGCGATTTCGAATGGCTAGCTCTAGAACAGCTTTGAGATCGGGCGTGTTCCATTGGCCGCGGATATAGCTCTCGGCAAAGCCGATATCACCATGAGATAAAACTTGTTTAAATACAGACCAATCTAGAACTTGAATTTCTGCATGTAGTTGGTCTGAGCTGTTGCCAAACTCCCTTACTTCATTATTGGGAAGGGTGATTACTAGATGCCCGCTGCGTAATTGATCCAAAAGACCTAATAGGGCTAGTGTGCTTGCATGACCTTGTTGAGGTTTGGATTTACGCCTTTCAGGGCGAGAAAAGGTGAGGCGAGATAGCAGTGTTTGGCCGGGGCGATTCATCGAGTAACTTCAAGTTCTGGTGGTTTAGGTTTTGAGTGAAAGGGTACACCTTTTAGCCATAATTTCAATGCCTGCCAGTGAATTCGACCAATAACACCCAGACTCATGAGGGGGTAGCGCAGAAAGGCAAGAAGGAGGGCACTTTTAGTCAATGGTTGAGTAAGGCCGCTGATACTGGTGTTGATTAATGGAGCGCCGTCCTCGTGCAGTTCAATCCGACACACAATATTTCGCTTTGAATTGCTATCTTGGGGAAATAAAAAGCGGAAGTGGTACTCCCCTCGGACGTCACAAAAGGGCGAGACATGGAATACCTTGTTGCTAACAAGCGTCTCTCCGGATTGCAAGGCTTTACCGGAGTCATGATGTAGTAGATAGCAGTGTCGTTCGCCAAAGGTATTATTTACTTCAGCTAGCACCGCTTGAACTTGACCATTGGTTTGGGTGCAGATCCAAAAGCTGACCGGATTAAAGACATAGCCAAGGACTCGCGGAAAAGTGTGCAGCCAAATCTCACCATCATCATGATGAACGTGATTTTCTTTAAGAATCGATTCGATCCAGGAGAGGCTGTTCTCACCACCTAATCCATGGTCTTGGTCAAAAAAGGAAAAAAGTCCAAATTGTTTATCTTTCAGACCATGCCGACTGAGTAACGTTGGATCATTCCTGCGCGCACGCATCGGAATAGATAAAGTAAACACACCGTAGCCAAATGCATTGATAGCGGGACGAAAGCGCCGATGCTTTACCGCTCCAAAATTAATCGTTGGCAAATTCATTTACTGAGAATCTTTAATGGAGCTTGATTTAACGCGATGAGAAATACTCTCCATGAGATCCATTGCCACCAATTCTCCAGAGCGCAAACCGTCTTCATGAAAACCAAACCCTGTCCATGCTCCGCAATACCAGATAGAAGAGTTGCCCTGAATTAAAGGCAGCTCCTTTTGTGCCTGCACGGCGCGCATATCAAAGACGGGATGCGAGTAATGGATTTCTTCATGCACCAATTTTGGATTGGGATCCGTCAGTGGGTTTAGACTCACAATAATTTGTGTGCCCTCGAATGCTTTGGGTAGGGGTTGTAGGCGGTTGATTAAATAATTCACGCTCACGTGCTGTTGCGCAGTCGGTGTTGCGCCAGATTTTGCGGTGTAGTTCCAAGCAGCCCAGCAACGTTCAGTAGCTGGCAAGAAATTAATATCTGTATGCAAAATTGCGCGATTCTTCTGGTAAGGAACCGATGCCAAAATATTGCGTGCGTCTTGCTCAATGCCATGCACCAACTCTAAAGTCTGATCGCTATGACATGCCATTACCACTTCATCAAACTGGTGTAACCCAGAGGATGTCATCACTTCGACTGGAGAACCTTCCGTTTTTCTCGCATTGACTCGAGAAACGGATTCACGTACAAATTGGACTTGATGTTTCTCCAAAGCCGCCACTAAAAGTTTGACATATTCTCTGGAGCCGCCTTTCACAGTAAGCCATTGTGGGCGATTTTGGATTTGCAGGAGACCATGGTTGTGACAGAAGCGAACCATAGTCTGAATCGGAAACTCTAGCATCTGCTCAACAGAGCATGACCAAATAGCACCAATCATTGGCAAGAAATAATTTTCTTTAAAGCTAGTGCTAAAACGATTGCGATCTAAAAAGTCTTTAATGCGCTCATCTGGCTCTGAGTATTCAAGTTTGGCAGTGATTTGTTCTTCTGCCAGTTGAGTAGCGAGACGATTGAAGCGCAAGATGTCGTAAGCCATTCTCCAGAATGACAGCGAGAACAAATTAGATCTTTGACCAAAGAAGGAGTTGAGATCGTTACCAGCCCATTCAATTTTTTTACTGCGCCTTGTTTTTCCTCCCGCATCAATAGATACTGAAAAAGACATTTCTGATGGCGCAATCGGCACTTGAATTTCTTCAAATAGACGAACTAAGCGAGGATAAGTTTTGCGGTTAAATACTAAAAATCCAGTATCAACTCCATGGGTCGCCGGGCCGTGAGGAGTTTCTAGTGTGAGATCGACAGTATTACTATGGCCACCAATATGGTTGCCACCTTCAAATAAGGTGATCTCTAAATCTGGGTGCTGTCTTAATGCGTATGCACATCCTAAGCCAGATATACCGGCGCCAATAATGGCAACTTTTTTCTTACCCACTAAATTTTTTCTCCAAGAAGTTTCTCTATCTCGCCAGTAATACTGGTGCTTGCTGGTTTTGTCATGCTGCCAAACGAATCAACTACATTACCGTTCCGATCAATGAGGTACTTATAAAAATTCCACTTCGGTGTTGTCCCAGTTTTAGTAATGAGCATTTTAAATAGTGGGTTTGGATTACTTCCGCTAACTGAGCTCTTGGCGAACATGGGGAATTTCACGTCATAAGTATTTTTACAGAAGTCAGCGATGTCTTTATTGCTACCCGGTTCTTGTTGGCCGAAATCGTTTGATGGAAACCCTAATACAACTAAGCCACGGTCTTTATATTTTGCATACAACTTCTCAAGACCCTCGTATTGGCTCGTGAAGCCACAAAAACTGGCTGTATTCACAACCAGAATGACTTTGCCTTGGTATTGGCAAAGACTTTGAGGCGCCTCATCCTGCAATCTTGGAAAGGTGTGGGATAAAAGGGGGCTGCAGCTGCCAGCGGAGGGAACTGCCTTTGCAAACGGCATTGCTGTAAGCAAGAAAAGTAGTGCGAGTAAGTAGCGCGGCATATAGCGAATCATCTTGAGCCTTTGGGGCGGTACGGGGATGCCCCAAGTCTAAGACATTCTGGCAAATATCGTTGAATTTAGCCCAATGCCATTAATATGGCGCTATGAGCTCCTTACCCCCACCTTCTTTCGAGTCTAAAGTCTGCGTTCTAACTGAGTTGGAGGATCGTATTGCGGCGCTTCCCAGACCCTTGGTATTTACGAATGGCGTCTTCGATATCCTGCATCGAGGGCATGCCAGTTACTTAGCCCAAGCTAGGGCGATGGGCGCTAGCCTTGTAGTGGGAGTGAATTCAGATGCCTCAGTGAAGATGTTGGGTAAGGGTGATGACAGGCCTATTAATACCGAGGCCGATCGCCAGGCTTTATTGGCAGCGCTTGAGAGTGTCGACTTGGTGGTGTTATTTACAGAGCAGACTCCGTTGAATCTGATTGCCAAGATTCATCCCGATATTTACGTAAAGGGCGGAGATTATGAAATTGATTCCCTGGAAGAGACTCGCCTCGTGAAAACTTGGGGTGGTGTAGCGGTAGCCATCCCATTTTTATACGAGCGCTCCACAACAACCCTATTGGGCAAGATCCGAACAAGTTGACTTATTTGGGCTCTTACAGATTTTGTAAGAGCCAAGCCCAAAGCCCACGTAGCACCAACCCTTCAATAGGCTCTACGGGCAGCACTGCTAGCTCTGGAAACTGTTTAATTTCATTTTCCAAAATTTTGGCATTGCCCCCATCAAGCCAAATTCTCTCGACTGGATGATTCATAGCTTTAGCTAAGTAGACTGCAAGGAGGATTGCTCCCATTTGCGCCGCATCACAGCCACCCGTAATCGCCTCATCAGTGGTGCTGCCAAAGCTCGCTTGAGCTTTGGGCTTGTTGGCGCGAACTATTAGTGGAAGCTGGGCTGTATTTTGTTGCAGACTTTCTTGCATCAGACTTAAGCCTGGCAAGATCCAGCCACCGTAATGGACGCCATTGCCGCCCAGCAAGTCAATGGTTGTTGCCGTTCCAGCATTAATCACTAAGGTGTTGGTGCTGGAAAGGGCTCTTGCACCAATCAGTGCAGCCCACCGATCTGCGCCCAATTTGCTGGGGTCTTGATAGAGTGTTCGCAAGCCTTCGTAAGGACTGCTACCTGTGAACTGTTTCCACTCAAGATCTTGCCATTGCGGAAAGAGGCTGCGTAGATTTTCAATAGCAATATCGCCTGCTACGCAGCAAAAGCCAATAGCGCCTGGCTTAGGTAAGGTTTTGGAAATATAGTCAGACAGCTCAGTGCGCAGTTCGGGTGACTGGAAAGATTTGGTGCTGATCGACCCAGAGTATGCCCACAGTTTTTTATTGCGGTCTGAAATGTTTTGGGTAGATTCGACTGCGGCCCACTTAAGTCGAGTATTGCCAAGATCAAATACTAAATACAGACTCATGATTGAACTCGCAAAGAAACATCGCCTGCATGAATGACGATGGATTTGTCATGCTGATGAAGAATAAGAGCGCCAGAGTCATCCACTCCAAAAGAGACTCCAATGATGGGCTCTTTGCCGGCGCCTGCTATGCAAACAGACTGACCGTTAAAGGCGTCCCAGTGTGACCAGGAATCTTTAAAATAGCTAAAGCCATACTGTTCAAATTGGGTTAAATGCCTTTCAAATGACTCAAGCAGCTTTAACCAAATGAACTCCGTATCGGGAATCGGTGTGTGATGAGGAATGAGTTGATCCAAAGCGGCAACAGCAAAAGAGACTTGATTTTCTGAGTTCTGTGTAATCAATTCTGCATTACGTAAGTTCAGGCCCAGGCCGATCACCATCCAAGTGGGTGAGCTTGGGTTGCTCTGTCCGCCTTCAATCAGGATGCCGCCAAGCTTGGCATGATTCATCAATAAATCGTTAGGCCACTTCAACCTTAGCCCTTGTTGATGGAGAGTGGTTTCATTGATAGCCAAAGCTCCAGCAATGCCAGCGACAACTGCTAGTCCGATGACCAGACTAAGTCCGCTCAGCTCATTGGGGCGCTTATCGAATGGGTAGGCTAAGGAGAAGCACAAGGTATCTCCAGGATTGGAAAGCCAAACTCTTCCAGCCCTGCCCTTGCCGGAGGTCTGATCGTGGGCAATACGAGCTACGGGATCTATTAATTCACCAGCACGCCAGCGGGCTAATAAATCATCATTAGTTGATTTGGTGGTGGCAACGCGTTCGAGAATGCAATTCGGGCTCATTTTTCTATTGTAGAAAGATCTGGGCTAGCTGACCTAGAATAAGGGAATGCAGCTCGAAGATCAGCGTCCTCGCAAGTTTGTTTGGCCTCTCCAGGCAATGCCTTTGGCTAGGGCCATCAGCTTAAGCTATGCGCTTTTAATCCTCTATGTCAGCCTGAATCCCTTTGATTTCAGTTTTGATAATGGGATCGCCCCATGGGCATGGTTGGATGCCCCCTTACCCCGCTTTATTACACTCTTTGACCTGTCGGTCAATGTCTTGGCCTATATTCCCTTGGGGTTTCTGCTGGTTTTTGCCAGTTACCCACGTTGGCGTAATTTTGTTGCCTTAAGCGTCGCCTTGAGCTTTAGTGCGGCCTTGGCTTTTAGTATTGAGTCGCTACAAACTTGGTTGCCCACTCGCATCCCGAGTCAAATGGATTGGTGGGCTAATGTGATGGGCGGTTTGATGGGTGGTTTGTTAGCCATTCCATTGGGTCCCCAGTGGCTCTCTGGGAGCGCAGTACGTCGCTGCTTTGACCAATGGTTTGGCTTGAACTGGGCTGCTTGCGCCTTATTTTTACTTTTCCCCTGGGCTCAGATCTATCCACAGAGCTCTTGGTTGGGGACAGGGGTATGGGGGCATGCGATTTTTGCCTCTGTCGATTGGGGCACTATGGTGGTCAATCATGTCATTCAAGAATCGATCATTACGGCGGTTTGTTGGCTCGGTACTGGACTCTTACTATCTTTGGGGATGCGTGCAAAAGCGCCCCAGTGGAAAATCTTAAATAGCCTCCTTTGTTTCACTGTTTTAGTCAAGATTGCTTTTACTGCACTGCAGTTCGGGGCGGAATTTGGTTTGTTGTGGCTTACCGCAGGGGCTATTTGGGGAATGGTGCTGGGTAGTCTATTGCTCAGATGGACACTCCAGCTTTCCGTGGCCAGCAAAGCTTGGCTTGCAGTCGCCTGTTTAGTTACTGCCACCTTGGTGATTAATCTCCTGCCAGACAACCCATATTTCATTTTGACATTACGACATTGGTATCAAGGTCGGCTATTACACTTTAATGAATTAATGCAATGGGTTTCAGTAGTATGGTTGCCACTAGCATTATTTTGGGTAATCCGAAATAGAGCCACCTTTAATTTAAAACCTTGATTGAGATGACATATGAGTTTTAAACAACATGTTTTTTTCTGCCTAAACCAGCGCAGTAACGGCGAAGATTGTTGCGATCGTCACAACGCTTTTGCCCTTTTTGAGTACGCAAAAAAGCGTGTCAAAGAGTTGGGCTTATCTGGCCCAGGAAAAATCCGCATTAATAAAGCAGGATGTTTAGACCGTTGTGCTGATGGCCCGGTGGCGGTGATTTATCCAGAGGGCATTTGGTACACATTTATTGATACTGAAGATGTTGAAGAAATCATCCAGTCACACTTAATACAAGGGCGCCCAGTAGAGCGTCTACAGTTAACTTGAAAAGATTTCAGAAAGTTTTCTCATGAATAGCCGCACCAAAATAATTCATATTGATGGTGTTGTGGGTCAAATCGAAATATCGATTGATCTACCAGATGAGTTAAAAAATAATCCTGATTTTTTGGTGAGAGGTTTGGCTTTAGTTGCGCATCCACACCCACTGATGGGTGGAACGATGGATAACAAAGTGGCGCAAACCATGGCACGCGCTTTTAATCAATTGGGTTACGTTAGTGTGCGCCCTAATTTTCGCGGAGTAGGGGCTACTGCTGGTGTGCATGATGACGGTGTTGGTGAGATGGAAGACTTACTACACGTCACTGATTGGATGCGCACCCCTTCTAGTTGGAATCAATTTGAGGCGACTGCACAACAGGCATGGGTACAGACTGCTAGTACTTTACCTTTAGTGGTTTCTGGATTTTCATTTGGCAGCTTTGTTGGAACCCATTTAGTGCGGCGCTTGGCAGACCTAGGGCGCCCAGCTGAGCGGCTCGTTATGGTGGGTAGTGCGGCTGGTAAATGGGTCTTAGCGCCTGTGCCTGCTGATACGATTTTGATTCATGGTGAGGTGGATGAAACTATTCCCTTGATCGATGTCTTAGATTGGGCGCGCCCTCAAGAGTTAACAGTACAAGTGGTACCAGGTGCTGATCATTTTTTCCATCGACGTTTACATTGCATACGCAACATCATTACCAGTGCTTGGTTGGGTATGCCTGATCACCGCAATCAATAAAGTAAAAAGCAAATTAGAGAGATAAAAAGGATATGACTGAAGATAAAAAATCCCTCATTGAATACCCATCAGAGTTTCCAATTAAGGTAATGGGTAAAGCCAATCCAGAATACCTGCCCGCAATCTTGCACATTGCCCGTCAATTTGATCCTACATTCGATGAAGGCAAGGTTGAACAGCGACCCTCTAAAGATGGAAATTATTTAGGCATTACATTGCCAATCACTGCTACTAGCCGAGAGCAGTTAGATGAGTTGTATCGCACTCTATCTACGCATCCTTTGGTTAGTGTTGTCCTCTAAATTATCGGCATGAGTTTTTTAGTAAAACATTTAGGGATAGCTGAATACGAGTCAACCTATCAAGCGATGCGGGATTTCACGCAGCAGCGAGATAGCGATACCCCAGATGAAATTTGGATGCTTGAGCATCCCCCAGTCTTTACTTTGGGCTTAGCGGGAGATGCGAGCAACTTACATTCCCCTAGCAATCACATTCCATTAGTGCAGGTTGATCGAGGTGGTGAGATCACGTATCACGGACCTGGACAAATCGTGGTGTATTTACTGCTCGATCTGAGGCGTTTAGGTATTTTTGTAAAAGAGCTTGTTTCCCGAATCGAGCAGGCTTTGATTAATACATTGGCAGATTTTGGTATTCAGGCAGAAAGACATACTGGTGCACCTGGCATTTATATTGCTCAGGAGAGTTCAATACAAGCAGAGTATCGAGGCGCCAAGATTGCCGCCCTTGGTCTCAAGGTCTCTAAGGGGTGCTCCTATCATGGGCTTGCCCTAAATGTGTCTACCGATTTAGCTGCTTTTGCCCGAATTCACCCATGTGGGTATGAGGGCTTAAGGACGGTGGATATGCAAACCCTTGGGATCAAGGACAATATAGACATTATTAGCCAAACCCTTTTAGGGCATTTGCAAAAACAACTGATTTCATCATGACCACCAATAAGCCGGACCTCGATACCACTGCTACTAGTAATAGTCGTCAGGATCTTCATTACGATGCTTCACGTAAGCAGAAGTCGAGCGAGAAAACTGCACGTATTCCGATCAAGATCATTCCCTTGGAGCAGGTGCTCAAAAAGCCGGATTGGATTCGAGTAAAAGCCGCTTCTGGAAACTCTCGCTTCTCTGAGATTAAAAAGATTCTTCGTGAAAATGAGTTGGTCACGGTTTGCGAAGAAGCGAGCTGTCCCAATATTGGTGAGTGCTTTGGTAAAGGTACGGCTACCTTCATGATCATGGGCGATAAATGTACGCGTCGTTGCCCATTTTGTGATGTGGGCCATGGCAGGCCAGATCCCTTGGATACAAAAGAGCCGGGTAATTTGGCGCGTACCATCGCAGCTCTGAAATTGAATTATGTGGTGATTACTAGTGTAGATCGCGACGATTTACGTGATGGTGGCGCGATGCATTATGTGGACTGTATTTCTCAATCACGCGATCTCTCACCGAATACACGTATTGAAGTTTTGGTACCAGATTTCCGTGGTCGCTTAGATAAGGCTTTAGATATTTTTTCTGAGCATGCGCCACAAGGCCTGCCTGATGTCATGAATCACAATCTAGAAACCGTGCCGCGTTTGTATAAACAAGCGCGTCCTGGTGCAGACTACGCACACTCCTTGAAATTGCTTAAAGACTTTAAAGAGCGCTTTCCACATATTCCAACTAAGAGTGGTTTGATGGTGGGCTTGGGCGAGACGGATGAAGAGATCTTAGAAGTTATGCGCGATATGCGTGAGCACAATATCGATATGCTGACGATTGGTCAGTACCTAGCGCCTTCAGGTCACCACCTCCCTGTGCAGCGCTACGTTCATCCGGATGTGTTCAAACATTTCGAGGAAGAGGCTTATGCCATGGGCTTTTCCCATGCTGCCGTAGGTGCGATGGTGCGCTCTAGCTACCATGCTGACCAACAAGCACACAGTGCAGGTGTTATCTAAACCTATGCTCCAAAAGCTTGGTGTAGTTCTGGCGCTTATATTTCTACTTTCCGCCTGTAGTCCGAGGTTAGATTGGAGAACTGTACAGTCGCCACAGGAGCGTTATAGCGCCCTCTTTCCGGGTAAGCCTGAAAAGATTGAGCGACGACTGCCATATCAAAACCAAGAAATTCCACAAACCTTAGAAGCGGTAAAAATTGAGGATGATATTTATTCGGTGAGTGCGATTCGTTTGAGCAAAGATCAAGCGAGCCTAGCGCCTAATTTATTAGAGCAGGTGCAAGGCAGCTTATTTAGCCTCGCAAATGTAAATCAGGAAAATGCTGTTGGTGTTGATGCCCTGTATCGGACCGCAAATAAGCAGCGCGCAGCTACTAAAGATTACTTTTTAGAATTTAAATCTTCTGGTAGGGTAGAGCAGTCGATGCGGGTTCGTTGGATCACAAGAAGTACGCCAGATAACGGGGCTTGGATTTATCAGATCTCTGTTTTACACACTGCGCCAGCGCGAGTGAATGCCAAAACGTTTTTCTCTGAAGAGGCATACGCGAATTTCTTTGATGAGTTTCATCCGGAATAGTTTCCAGATGAAACAACAATTCTGATTAAGACTTTTCTAGGGCGGCCACTTTAGCTTCGAGAGTCTCTAACTTTTCTCTAGTCTTGGCTAATACTTTAGATTGCAATTCAAACTCTTCGCGAGTAACTAAGTCCATTTTCTGAAAACCCTGATTCATCATGGCGCGCACATTCTTTTCAATCTCTTGCGCTGGTGAATTGCGAATAGCATCCCCAACCTTGTTTTGCATATCACTAGCAATACGCTGGATTTGTTCTAGGATTTCGCCTGGTTTTTGCATAATGCTGCCCGCCGTTCTATTGAAATTTGCTTAAAAGATTCAGAATCTATTTTATGTTGTTGGGCTAAAAACAGGCGAAACCAGCTTAAAAATGCTGAATACGTAGCAAAATGAACAAAAATGGGGCATATCCAAGCACCAAAATTGGGCATAAGCCTTATTTAGGGGAATTGCAGCAAATTTAGGGGGAGCCCAAGATTCATGATCACACCATGCATTAAAGCATTTATCCCTTTTCCATTACACACAGCAAGGAGCAACATATGAAAACTATTCAAAAGACAGCCATCGCACTCGCAGCATCTGGCCTATTCTCAACAGTAGCATTTGCACAAACAGCGCCAGCGGCTCCTGAGGTGAGTCCAATTACTGCAAACGTAACTGTTGTAAATGACTATCGCTATCGTGGTATCAGTCAGTCAAATTTTAAGCCAGCGATTCAAGGTGGTTTTGATTATGCGCATGAGAGCGGTCTCTACATTGGTAACTGGAATAGCTCAATTAGCTGGATTTCTGATGCAGCTAGTGCCGGGGGCAGTAAAAATGTTTCCGCTCCAATCGAAATGGATTTTTATGCTGGTATCAAAAAAGAGCTCATTGGCGAAGGCTTTGCTTCTGACCTCGGAGTATTGCAGTACTACTATCCAACAACAGGCCTACCAAGCGGTGCAACCAATCCAAATACAACAGAGGTATATGCAGCCCAAAACTTTACTTTTGGCCCTATAACTGGTTTTGCGAAGTTCTCGTACGCAGCTACTACCTTGTTCGGTTTCACAAACAGTACTGGCTCTTACTATCCTGATTTGACAGTGAACTATGACACTGGAGTTTGGGGCTTAGCACTGAATGCTCACGTTGGTTATCAGTATGTTGCAGGAAATGCTGCGCCTAGAACAACGAACAGCTCCTTGTATTCCTACACAGACTACAAGCTTGGTGTAACTAAAGATTTCGGTGGCGGTCTTTCTTTGGCTGCTGCTTATGTGACAACTAATGCTGGAAAAACTGGTTCAGCTTATAACTACACATCCCCTACAAATAAAAACTTAGGTGGATCTACAGGCATCGTTTCCTTAACAAAGACTTTCTAATTTCCACTTTAAACGGAGAAACGTATGAAATTAATCACCGCAATCATCAAGCCCTTCAAGCTTGACGAAGTGCGCGAAGCTCTCTCGGAAGTGGGAGTTTCGGGCATCACCGTCACTGAAGTTAAAGGCTTTGGTCGTCAAAAGGGTCACACTGAGTTGTATCGCGGTGCTGAGTATGTAGTCGACTTTTTGCCGAAAGTAAAAATTGAAGCTGCTGTTGAAGATGGCATCTTGGAGCGAGCGATTGAAGCAATTGAAAAATCTGCCCGTACTGGAAAAATTGGTGA
>CANGWT010000025.1 GCA_947457745.1 Burkholderiaceae bacterium
AAGCGTGAAAAATCTGTTGACAATGAACTGATTGGCCCAGTCGGTAAGGTGATGTACTTGCCATCAAGTCCAGAGGAAGGGGGAACCAAATTGCTTCGATAGTTTGCGGTGATCTGTGGCAGGATATTGTAAGGAGCTCCAACCGTGCTCGGCAAATTCGGTTGAAGCGTCTGGAAGGTTAAAGTCTTCACTCCAACAGTCCAATTACTTAAGCTACCTGGCAATTGAGATACTGCACCAACCTCTTGACGAAATTGGCTGGTGACGCTACCCGCTACAGTTTGGGAAAAATCAGTTGGATACAGATTATCAGACACCCTAGCGGCATTCACATAACCATTAATTGCTCCAGGGCCACCTCCTGGAGACCCTAAAAAATTTTGTCTTTGCTGCCAGTCATATCGCCATCGATCCCTTCCCGCTTTTTGATCGTATGGCAGATAGTCACCCATCACTACACCGGAATACCTCGGATCAATAGTGCGGTAACTTCCGCCGAGCTGAACGCCACGCTCACTCATGTATCGCGGCAAAATTATCAGGTCTCTATTAGGAGCAATATTGACATAGTAAGGCTGAGTTACATCAAATCCATTTTTAGAGTTATAACCCGCTACCGGTGGCAGTAAGCCAGACTTTCTTTCTTTTGAAGTGGGAAGGCTAAAGTAAGGGACATAAGCAATGGGAGTGTTGAAGAGATGCATCACGCCACTCGTACCTCTCATTTCTTTTTGCTCATTATCAATTTCAATTTGATCCGCACTAAAGTACCAATCTAAGTTTTCTGGAGTACAAGTGGTGTAAGTAGCTTTATCAAATACAAAAATATCCGAAGTCTGAATTGTTAAATTTTTAGCTTTACCACTTGCTCGACTGTCTCGAATTTCATAATAAGGGGACTCCATTTCTCCCTCACGTGCATCTACTCGTAAGCGAGCTTGAGGACCTTTGAAAGTCGCATTATTTTTTGTCAGCTCGGCATTTCCAACCAGATTTGCAATATCCGAATCAGGTGCGTAATTGATATTGTCTGCTTTGACGACAGTATCGTTTCGACGAATCTGTGCCCTTCCCTTCAGCGACATATCTCGATCAACTACACCATCGATAGAATCACTAATTGTAAAAGTTAAGGCCTTGTCATCACTAATCGGCTTGCCTACTCGTAGCTGATCATCCAATTTCAAGACAGTGACTTCACCTCGATCAGGTATTAGAATCGGAGCTGGGGCATTGCTTCCAGATTGATTCATTGGTGGCAATGGAGCTGGAGCTTGTGCAATTGCTATATTTGCTAATTGCAGCAGCACTAGTCCCACAACCTGGCGCGGAATTGGGAGCAGCAAAAGAAAGGCATTGAAGCCGGCACGAAGGCGATAATGAATCATATATTTTGACTGCCTTATTATACGAATCGATCATGACTGACCCTCGCTTAGACACTCTCCATAACTGGCTAAATGGCCTTGAAGCTAGCTGGCAATTAGATCTCCCCACTTTGGCGCCCGCCTCGGCAGATGCCAGCTTTCGGCGGTATTTCCGGATTGCGTCCAAAAACCCGGATTTTCCGACTTTGATCGTAATGGATGCCCCGCCCCAGCACGAGCCCTTAAACGCTTTTATTCACGTAGATTTATTACTTGAAAATGCATCTTTAAATGTTCCTAAAATTCTAGAAAAAAATTTGGCTGAAGGCTTTCTTCTCCTGAATGATCTTGGAACTAAAACCTATCTTGGGGAATTGAATTCCGAGAGTGCAGATCATCTCTATCAAGATGCGACACATGCTTTGGTAAAAATGCAATTGGCTAGTAAGCCAGGCATATTAACAAATTATGATGAAACTCTCTTGCAGCGAGAATTAGATTTATTTCCTGAGTGGTACCTTAAAAAACATCTACACATCGAGTTAACTGAACTTCAGAATTTACAGATTAAGCAAGCATTTGAACTCATTATTCAAAATAATATTGCACAGGCAAAAGTCTATGTTCATCGTGACTACCATTCACGTAATTTGATGGTGACTGAAAAAAATAATCCTGGTGTAATTGATTTTCAAGATGCAGTCTATGGTCCTATCACTTACGACGCATCTTCACTTTGGCGTGATGCTTATATTGCATGGCCTGAAGAACGCGTGATTGATTGGGTCATTAAATTTTGGGAAGAAGGACGTGAAGCCGGCTTGCCTATGCCAAGTGATTTTGGTCAGTTCTATCGTGACTTTGAGTGGATGGGTTTGCAGCGGCACCTCAAAGTCTTGGGTATTTTTGCAAGGCTATTTCATCGCGATGGCAAAGATGGCTATCTCAAAGATATTCCATTGGTACTCGAGTATGCGATTGCTACTGCTAATCGCTATATTGAATTAAAGCCCTTAGCACGCATTTTAGAATCAACGCGCCCTGCTCAAGATTAAAAGTCATTCATCTTGAATAACGCCAATCTCATTTCGTGCTTGTTACTGGCAGCAGGTCGTGGTGAGCGCATGCGCCCATTGACAGATGAATTACCCAAACCACTCCTCACTATCAAAAATAAATCCTTGCTTGCCTGGCATGTGGAGGCATTGAGCGCTGCAGGCATTCAGGATGTGGTGATTAATCATGCATGGCTAGGCAAGAAAATTGAGGAAGCCTTAGGAAATGGCAGCAAATTTGGTCTCAACATTACCTACTCCCCAGAAACCAGCGCCCTAGAAACGGCGGGCGGTATTCGGAAAGCCTTGTCTTTTCTGAACCCAAGCGATTATTTCCTAGTCATCAATGGGGATGTTTTTAGTCCAAATCTGCCAATTCAACAGCTCTTAGAACGAGTCTCTGACTTACGAAGCATGCCAAGCAGACCTCTGGCACATCTTTTGATGGTTCCCAACCCAGTACAGCATCCTGAGGGTGACTTTTATATCAAGGGCTCACTGGTGGCCAATGAACCCCTAGATGGCGCCGAAAAACTCACCTTTTCCGGTATTGGGCTCTATCACCAGGACCTTTTTAAGGGCTTGGAATTAGATGTGCCTACTAAGCTAGCTCCAATTTTGAGGGAGGCTATGGCTAAAAACAGAGTATCCGGTGAAAAATATACCGGACCGTGGCACGATGTAGGTACACCCCAAAGATTACAAGAACTCAATGCAGCAAATGAATAAATCTGTTATTTACCAACAACGTCGAGTTGAACTCGCAAAACTGATCTGCGCCAAAACTGGTGGTGGCATTGCCATTATCACCACAGCGCCTGAGACGGCCCGCAATCGAGATAGTGAGTTCCCCTATCGTCACGATAGTGATTTTTTCTACCTTACTGGCTTTGAAGAGCCAAATGCAACCCTCGTACTGAAGATTGCCGGATCAACATCACAACCCCAACTGGAATCACATCTTTTTTGCAGACCTAAAGATGCAGAACGTGAAATTTGGGATGGTATTCGATTGGGGCCAGAGGCAGCTCCTGCAGTTTTAGGTGTGGAATATGCCCATAGCATTCATGAGTTAGATAGCAAGCTCAGTGATTTGCTGGCTGATCAAGATGCTGTCTATATTCGTCTTTCAGAAAGCGCTGAAATAGATCGTCGCTTACGCCATTGGATGAAACAAGTAAGAGCTCAGGCGCGTGCTGGCGTCAATCCTCCTTCAGAGTTTCATGATGTAGAGAGTTTGATTCATGAGATGCGTCTTTTTAAAGATACCCATGAGATTGACATCATGCGTCGTGCTGCTACGATTTCTGCGCGCGCTCACATTCGTGCCATGCAAGTCTGCAAACCCGGAATGCGAGAATATCATCTCGAAGCAGAGCTGCTTCATGAGTTCCGCTACAAGGGAGCACAAAGCGTTGCATATAACAGCATTGTTGCGGGCGGCGCCAACTCTTGCATCCTGCATTACCGCGCTGGAGATAAGGAGTTACGTGGCGGAGATCTGTGTCTCATTGATGCGGGTTGCGAACTTGATAGCTATGCTTCAGATATCACTCGCACATTCCCGGTGAATGGGAAGTTCACAGGTCCTCAACGCGCACTGTATGACATTACGCTTGCATCGCAGGAAGCCGCTATCGCAATGACTAAGCCTGGTAATACATTTATGCAACCACATGAGGCAGCGCTTAAAGTGCTCACTCAAGGTTTACTCGATGAGAAGCTGCTTAAGCTTACGGAATTAGGCTCTTTGGATAATGCACTTGAGACCGGAGCCTATCGTCGCTTTTATATGCACCGTACCTCGCATTGGTTAGGCATGGATGTGCATGACGTTGGCTCATATCGCGAACCGCTTGACACAGCACCAAGTTCTTCTGAAAAGCCATGGCGTGTTCTTAAGCCAGGCATGGCACTCACTATCGAACCAGGTTTATATATTCGCCCCGCTGATGATGTAGATGAGCGTTTTTGGAATATCGGCATCCGCATTGAGGATGATGCTGTAGTAAACGATTCTGGATGTGAATTGATTTCTCGTGGCGTACCAGTCAAAGCTGATGAAATCGAAGCGCTGATGAAAAAAAATTACTAAACATGTCAGCAGAAAACTTCGATATTGCGATTCAAGGCGGTGGGCCAGTAGGTTTAGCCTGTGCAGCATGGTGCTTGCAAAAATTTCCTGAAGCAAAAATCGCACTACTGGATCGCAATCCTGCAGATGATGCTGAATTAGCAGCATCTGATAGCAGGGGAGTTGCCCTATCGCATGGCAGTAAGCTATTGTTAGACACCATCAATGCGTGGCCTACTGAGTGCGCTGATATTCATCGGGTACATGTCTCGCAAGCGGGCCGCTTTGGTCGTGCTCTGATGACTCGCGAAGAGCTTGGTCAAAAGGCTTTAGGCCATATCATTCGCTATCGCGATATTCATCTCACGTTACGCAAAGCTTTAAGAGCTATTCAAAAAAATAGTCCTTATTTTATTTGGAAACATATCGATGCCAGTACTGATGTTGAAAACATTCAAGCCAAGTGTGTAGTTCATGCCGAGGGTGGTTTATTTAAAACCCAAGACTGGGTCGAATCGGGTCGAGACTATGAGCAATCTGCCTTAGTCGGCTTAGTCGAGGTTGAAAATGGGGCGCCCCCCTTCCAAGCTTGGGAGCGCTTCACCTCTGAAGGACCTTTGGCTGTTCTACCAAGTCACTATGGCCCTAATATTCTGAATCTGATTTGGTGCGGAACTCCGAGCTCATCACAAGCGCGCCTAGCTTTAAGTGATGCTGATTTTCTGAAAAGCTTGCAAACCGAGTTTGGCTCACGGATTGGGCAATTTCTCAAAATCCAAGATCGCCGTCTGTACGAGCTAGGGCTCAATTACCGCAAAGAGATTGCTCAGGGTAACGAAGTTTGGATTGGCAATGCCGCCCAAACTTTACATCCCGTTGCGGGACAAGGTCTTAACCTAGGATTACGAGATGCTTTTCTCTTGGCAGAAAAACTCAGTAGCCTCTTCTCCAAGTCTGAGGACAGAAAAACTCCTCTAGTCATTGAAAGTACCTTGCAGGAATATGCTCAAAGTCGCAAGCTCGACCGGTCTGCCACGATAGGCTTAACTGACTTTATGGCCAGAATCTTCACCTCCAATCTACTGCCTATTGTGATTGCCCGTGGATTGGCTTTATCAGCCCTCCAATGGCTTCCTCCCATCAAAACAGCTCTAGCCCGCCAGATGATGTTTGGTAGGCGCTAAGAGACTGAAATGACCTTCAAAATACAAGCATTCCCCGTTTGATTTAAGTCATAGTGTGTGCCTAATTTTTAGGCAAATATAAGCTGATTTGTGCTAAAGTGTCACCCTCTCCACAGCACTAAAAGCCCTCCATAACCTAGCCTGAAACACATGAAGATTGGACCGCACCTGCTTGCAAATAGATTATTTGTTGCCCCAATGGCCGGGGTAACGGATCGTCCATTTCGCCAGCTTTGCAAAAAACTCGGTGCAGGTTATGCCGTATCTGAAATGATCGCCTCCAATGCTTTGCTGTGGAAGAGCGAGAAAACCCAACGTCGCGCTAATCACCAAGGGGAATTCAAGCCGATTGCAGTCCAGATCGCTGGAGCCGATCCCAAGATGATGGCCGCAGCCGCTAAACTCAACGTCGATCAGGGCGCCCAGATTATCGATATCAATATGGGTTGCCCAGCAAAAAAAGTATGTAATGTTGCAGCCGGTTCCGCACTCTTGAGAGACGAGCCTTTGGTACAGCAAATCTTGGAAGCCGTAGTTCAGGCTGTCGGCATAGGGCCTGATGCTGTTCCTGTAACTTTAAAGATTCGGACAGGTTGGGATCGCGAACATAAAAATGCGATTGATATTGCGCGTCTCGCCGAGAAATCTGGCATCTCTATGTTGACTGTTCACGGCCGCACGAGAGCCGATCTTTATCATGGCGAAGCTGAATACGAAACGATTACCGCAGTAAAAAATAGCGTGGCTATTCCCGTGGTTGCCAATGGCGACATCACCACACCAGAAAAAGCAGAGTTTGTTTTAAAAGAAACTGGGGCTGATGCCATCATGATTGGTCGCGCCGCTCAGGGACGCCCTTGGATCTTTCGTGAAATTAATCATTTTCTAGAAACGGGTGGAAAATTACCAACGCCGCAGATTAATGAGATTCAAGAGATTATGAACACCCATCTGATTGATCATTATGAGTTCTACGGTGAATATATTGGTTTGCGCACGGCACGTAAGCATATCGGTTGGTACTGTAAGGGCTTGCGTGACTCCCATGCCTTCCGCCAAAGAATGAACACCGCCGATGATTGCAAAATCCAACTACAGATGGTGAATGATTTTTTTAATGAAATGAAATCCCATTCAGATCGTTTGTTATTTTTAGAAGCAGCCTAAATTTAGTTTTTTATTTAATTTATCCATGACTAATAAGCACCCTATTACCGAATGTATTGAAACCCAACTACAGGGTTACTTAGATGATCTTAAAGGAACGCCTCCCTCCGATCTATATCAGATGGTTCTCGCAGTAGTTGAAAAGCCGATGCTCGAATTGGTAATGCAACACGCGAAGCAGAATCAATCATTGGCCGCGCAATACCTTGGCATTAACCGCAACACCCTGCACAAAAAATTGGTTGAACACCAGCTCCTGAAATAAGTCAGGCCCCATTCGTAATTTCTTGATTAAACAAACTTTCTGAAAAATATGATCCGCACAGCCTTACTCTCTGTTTCCGATAAAAATGGCATCGTGCCGCTCGCTAAAGCCCTACATGAGCAAGGCGTCAAGCTGATCTCTACTGGTGGCACTGCAAAACTCCTAGCTGAAAATAATCTGCCCGTAGTGGAGGTAGCTTCACTTACTCAGTTTCCAGAGATGCTCGATGGTCGCGTAAAGACCTTGCATCCGATGGTGCATGGTGGCTTATTAGCCCGCCGAGATTTTCCTGAGCATATGGCTGCATTGAAAGAACATGGCATCGGTACGATCGACATGCTCGTGATTAACCTCTATCCGTTTAACGAAACAGTTGCTAAAGTGGATTGTTCATTTGAAGATGCGGTTGAGAACATTGATATTGGTGGTCCAGCGATGTTGCGTGCTGCCGCCAAGAATCACCAAGATGTGACTGTATTAATTTCTCCAGACGATTACGCTCCTGTTCTCGAAGAGATGAAAGCCAATAAGAACGTAATTTCTTATAAGACCAATTTGGGTCTGGCTAAAAAAGTATTTGCCCACACCGCTCAATATGATGGTGCTATTGCCAACTACCTATCAGCATTAGGTGATGATCTCGATCACAAGAAACGTTCCACCTATCCAGAAACCTTACACCTTGCTTTTGAAAAAGTGCAGGAAATGCGTTACGGTGAGAACCCTCACCAATCAGCAGCTTTCTATAAAGACATCTATCCAGTCGATGGCGCGCTTGCTAATTACAATCAATTGCAAGGTAAAGAGCTCTCCTACAACAACATTGCCGATGCTGACTCTGCCTGGGAATGCGTCAAGAGCTTTACTGGCAACGCTGGTGGTGCTGCAGCCTGTGTCATCATCAAGCACGCTAACCCTTGTGGCGTAGCTGTTGCTGCCAACGCCCTCGAGGCGTATCAAAAAGCTTTCAAAACAGATCCAAGTTCAGCCTTTGGTGGAATCATTGCTTTTAATGTGCCCTGTGATGGCGCCGCAGCTGAAGCAATTTCTAAGCAGTTCGTAGAGGTACTAATTGCACCTGGCTTTAGTGATGAAGCAAAGGCTATCTTTGCTGCAAAACAAAATGTGCGCCTCTTAGAAATTCCTCTAGGTACTGCATTTAATGCTTTTGACTTCAAACGCGTGGGTGGTGGCTTACTAGTGCAATCCCCCGATGCAAAGAATGTACTTGAGAACGAAATGCGTGCGGTTAGCAAACGTCTTCCAACCCCCAGTGAAATGCACGACATGATGTTTGCATGGCGCGTTGCAAAGTTCGTGAAGTCTAATGCGATTGTGTATTGTGCTAACGGTATGACGCTTGGTATTGGCGCAGGCCAAATGAGCCGCGTAGATTCTGCTCGCATGGCAAGCATTAAGGCTGAAAACGCTGGCCTCAGCCTTAAAGGCTCTGCAGTCGCAAGTGATGCCTTCTTCCCATTTCGCGATGGCTTAGATGTCGTTGTGAATGGTGGTGCAAGTTGCGCCATTCAGCCCGGTGGCAGTATGCGTGATGATGAAATCATTGCGGCAGCTAATGAACATGGTATCGCCATGATCTTTACTGGCACACGGCACTTTCGTCACTAAGTAATAATATAAATAAGAGAAAATTAAAAACACCCATGCGCTGGATAGGAATAGATCCCGGTCTGCGAACAACCGGTTTTGGGGTTATTGATGTTGATGGCCAAAAGCTCAGCTATGTTGCCTCTGGGACGATTGAAAGCGGCGATCCAGACCAAGGCCTGCCTGCGAGATTAGGAATCCTGTACTCAGGGATCAAAGAGGTTTTAGAGACCTACCACCCAGAACAAGCAGCTATTGAAGAAGTATTTCTGAATGTCAATCCTCGTTCTACCCTCATGCTAGGTCAAGCTCGAGGTGCAGTAATTGCTGCTTTAGTATCTGACAAACTCCCTGTTGCGGAGTACAGCGCATTGAGGGTGAAGCAGTCGATTGTAGGAACTGGTAGAGCTACCAAGCCCCAAGTTCAAGAAATGGTGAAACGTTTATTGCGCCTGAGCCGTGCCCCCGGAACGGATGCGGCTGATGCTTTAGGGGTGGCGATTTGCGCTGCACATCACGCCCAAATACCAAAAGCAATTACTGCTGCTCTTACACCCAAAAAGAGTAGTAAGAAATAACAATCCAAACAGGTTAAGATCTTTACATGATTGGTCGTATTCAAGGAATTCTCGTTTCAGTTCATCCACCCCGCCTCTTGGTAGATTGCCAAGGTGTTGGCTATGAGATCGATGTACCCATGAGCACCCTGTACCAATTGCCAGAGACCAATCAAAAAATTACACTACTCACCCACTTCCAAGTCCGAGAAGATGCGCAACAACTCTTTGGATTTGCTACAGAAACTGAGCGTGAAGCATTTAGACAACTGATCAAGATCAGCGGCGTTGGCTCACGCACCGCCCTTGCGGTACTTTCTGGCATGAGCGTCAATGAATTGGCGCAAGCGATTGCCATGCAAGAGGCAGGGCGTCTAACTCAAGTGCCTGGTATTGGGAAAAAGACTGCTGAGCGTCTTTGCCTTGAGCTTAAAGGGAAGTTAGCTCCGGATTTAGGAATTATTGGCGGTAAGCCCCAGGCAGTTGAAGCAAGCAGCGAAGTATTACAAGCCCTCTTGGCGCTAGGTTATTCAGAAAAAGAGGCTCTTCTTGCTCTCAAACAAATCCCACCGGACACCACCGTATCGAATGGCATCCGGATGGGCCTGAAATACCTCTCGAAGTCCTCATAACCAGTCACCCAAACACCGCTACACTTGCAGTATGGCAATCCACACAGAAGACCTCAGCTCAATCCCCGAAGATTTACCAGAAGGCAATGACCGCATCGTTAGTGGTGCAGCAGGCAATTCTGAAGCTGTTTTTGAAAGGGCCTTGCGCCCAAAACAACTTGATGAGTATGTTGGCCAAACTAAGGCTCGCGCCCAATTAGAGATTTTCATTACAGCAACTAGAGCAAGACAAGAAGCGCTTGATCATGTTCTGCTCTTTGGCCCTCCTGGACTTGGTAAAACTACTCTAGCCCATATCATCGCCAGAGAGCTTGGCGTGAACTTACGTCAAACCAGTGGACCAGTTCTAGATAGACCTGGTGACCTTGCCGCATTGTTGACTAATTTAGAGGCAAATGATGTCCTCTTTATTGATGAGATTCATCGTCTCTCCCCGGTGGTTGAAGAGATCCTCTATCCCGCTCTTGAGGATTACAGTCTAGACATCATGATTGGTGAAGGTCCTGCAGCGCGTAGCGTCAAGATTGATCTAAAGCCATTTACTTTAATTGGCGCTACCACGCGTGCAGGCATGCTCACCAATCCACTGCGTGATCGCTTTGGTATCGTGGCAAGACTGGAGTTCTACACTACCGAAGAACTCACCAAAATTATTACGCGCTCCGCTAGCTTACTCAAAGCCGATATTGATCCCGAGGGGTCAATTGAGATTGCAAAGCGTGCTAGAGGCACTCCACGTATTGCGAATCGTCTATTGCGTCGGGTACGTGACTATGCCGAAGTCAAAGGCACTGGCACCATCACTAAAGCGATGGCTGATGCAGCATTAAAGATGCTCGATGTTGACCCTAGTGGTTTTGATGTGATGGACAGAAAACTACTGGAAGCTATCTTGCACAAGTTTGATGGTGGCCCAGTAGGTATTGATAACCTGGCTGCAGCTATTGGTGAAGAGCGTGACACTATTGAGGATGTCTTAGAGCCTTACCTGATTCAACAAGGCTACCTACAAAGAACATCCCGTGGAAGAGTAGCTACACGTCAGGCATATGAGCATTTTGGCTTAACACCACCTAGCGATAATGGCCAGATCTCTTGAATTAATTCAGAAAATCTAAGTAAAGTTACTAGTTCTAGCTTGGTCTATTGGGATAACTTTTACCAGTTAAATTGCTATAGGCTGCCCCAACCAAAACCAACACTAGAGAATCAATCATTATCGGAAAAATTGCGTACTGATAATGCATGACATTACCAAGCACCACAATTAACGCAATTGCAGCGGCCGGGGGATGCAAGCAGCGCAAAACAAACATTCCCAAAATAGATAGGCTGGCTGCAAATGACATTGCTATTAGTGGATCGCCCACAAAATGAATAACTGAAATACCGACTAAAGCAGATAGAGTATTGCCTGCAATGACTGCCCAAGGTTGGGCCATAGGGCTCTGTGGAAGTACAAAAACCAATAAAGCGCTGGCACCCAAAGAGGCCATAAGCCATTCATTAACACCACTTAGATCTCCAAGATACCTTGAGATAGTGAGTACAAGTAAAAGGCCCGTAAATACTCCGAACACTGATCGCAAGCGCTCTAACCAAGAGACGTGTGGCTGATCTCCGCCAAAATAAAAAGCATATTTCTTTAAAAGATGGTTAAGCGAATGTCTCATTGTGATTCATTTTTTCCCTCAAACAACACAGTGATGTATCGAGCGGTGCAATCCATTGCTTTACTGCTATTTAACTAGCGTCACCTTAGCAAACTTGCGCTTGCCTACTTGAACAACAAAGGTACCGGCCTCGATTTTTATTTGCTTGTCAGCCACTGTTGTGCCATCAATCTTCACACCGTTTTGCTCGATATTGCGTATGGCTTCTGATGTCGATGGGGCAAGTCCTGCAGCCTTGAGAAGACTGGCGATGCCCATAGGAGCACCAGTCAGACTAACTTCTGGAATCTCGTCAGGTACACCACCTTTGGCGCGGTGATTAAAGTCTTCAAGTGCTTTTTCAGCAGCTGCTTGTGAATGGAAGCGCGCGACGATTTCTTGGCCGAGTAACACTTTGCAATCTCGGGGATTTCTTCCACCAGCGACTTCTTGCTTCATTAAATCAATTTCAGCCATCGGGCGGAATGATAGCAATGTAAAGTAATCCCACATCAGGTCATCAGAAATACTCATGAGCTTGCCAAACATCTCGCTAGCAGGCTCGCTGATGCCGATGTAATTAGCTTTGGACTTACTCATCTTATCCACGCCATCCAAACCGACGAGAAGTGGCATTGTTAAAATACATTGAGGCTCTTGGCCGTACTCACGTTGGAGTTCGCGCCCAACTAAGAGATTAAATTTCTGATCAGTACCGCCAAGCTCTAAGTCACTCTTCAAAGCAACAGAATCGTAGCCCTGCATCAATGGATACAAGAACTCATGCACAGAAATCGGTACACCGCTGCGGTAACGCTTGGTAAAGTCATCGCGCTCTAACATTTGCGCAACGGTATATCTGGCAGCTAACTGAATCATGCCGCGTGCGCCTAGTGGATCACACCACTCGCTGTTATAGCGGACTTCAGTTTTAGCGGGGTCGAGCACCATGCTCGCTTGACGATAGTAAGTCTGAGCATTGACAGCAATTTCTTCAGCAGTTAGGGGCGGGCGTGTTGCATTTCGTCCAGAAGGGTCGCCAATCATGCTGGTGAAGTCACCAATTAAGAAAATCACGGTATGACCTAAATCTTGGAGCTGACGTAATTTATTCAGAACAACCGTATGGCCCAAATGAATATCAGGCGCAGTAGGATCTAAACCCAACTTAATGCGCAAAGGGGTAGCTGTTGCCTGGCTTTTAGCTAGCTTTTGAATCCAATCCGCCTCAACCAATAACTCATCACAACCCCTTTTTGTTACTTCAAGGGCTGCAAAAACTTCGGGGGTCAGTGGGTATTTTTGTTCTGGTTTAGCCGTCATGCTGTATTGGTGAACTGATTCAGTTAAATTAGTATTTAGATTGCTAAAGCATAATTGTCGCATTCCTGAGAACAAAGTCCTGATACCGCATGAATAAGTCCTACCCCCTCTATATTGGCCTGATGTCTGGCACCAGCCTAGATGGGATAGATGCCGTATTGGCAAAGATTGGAGCGGCTGGTGATACAAGCCTTTTAGGGTCCATGAGCACTGTATTTACCCCTGAGTTGCGTAAAGCACTTCTGGACTTACAGAGTCCTGGGCCAAACGAGATTCACAGGGAAAATCAGGCCGCCAACGCCCTTGCGATGGCCTATGCAGATGCAGTCAAGCATTTGCTTGCTCAGAATGATCTTGCTCCTGCAGATATCAGTGCGATTGGTGCCCATGGCCAGACCATTCGCCATCAAGCCGATCTTGCTCATCATCTGGCTTATACGCACCAGACTCTCAACCCAGCGCTTCTTGCAGAGCTAACCGGAATTGATGTCGTCGCAGACTTTAGAAGTCGCGATCTCGCCGCTGGTGGTCATGGTGCTCCTCTAGTGCCAGCCTTTCATGCGCAACAGTTTGCTACGGATAAAAATACTGCCGTATTAAACCTGGGTGGAATTGCCAATCTCACCCTCCTACCAAGCAATGGTGAAGTAAAAGGATTTGATTGTGGTCCCGGCAATATGTTGATGGATGCCTGGATTGCAGATCAGCAAGGTCACGCCTTTGATGAGAACGGTACTTGGGCATCACAAGGCAAAGTCAATCAAGTACTGTTATCAAAAATGATGACAGATTCATTTTTTGCAAAAGCACCGCCAAAAAGCACAGGGCGTGATGACTTTCATCTGGAGTGGCTACAAAAACAGATTGGCCAGGACAATATCAACGCAGAAGATGTACAAGCCACACTATTGCAGCTCACGGTGGACTCAGCCTTACAAGCTTTAGAGGGCTATGCCCCGCAAACCCAGACTCTAATTATCTGTGGTGGTGGTGCCCGCAACACTGCATTGCTAGACTTATTTAAAGCTAAAACTAAAGAAGTATTTAAAAACTCACTCGATATTGTGACTAGTGATGCACTTGGCATTGATCCCCAACTAGTAGAGGGTCTTGCTTTCGCATGGTTGGCCTGGGCTCACAAAGAAAAACGGCCAGCAAATCTGCCAGCCGTTACGGGAGCGAAGGGTCCTAGAATTCTAGGTGCTTGCTATCCAGCTTAAGTTATTAAGCTTGTTCTTATGCAGAGAAAGAAGAGCCGCAGCCGCAAGTTGTTTGCGCGTTAGGATTCTTAATCACAAACTGTGAGCCGTTGATATCTTCCTTGTAATCAATCTCCGCGCCAACTAAATATTGGAAGCTCATTGAATCAACCAATAAGGTCACACCATTCTTTTCAAATAGGGTGTCATCTTCATTCACAGCATCATCAAATGTGAAGCCATATTGAAATCCTGAACAACCACCGCCTTGAACAAATACGCGTAACTTCAATTCTGGATTACCTTCTTCAGCAATCAAGTCAGCCACTTTTGCAGCGGCGCTATCCGTAAACACCAATGGGGTTGGTGGCTCAGCTAAGTCTTGTGCTGGTTGCGTAGTTTCCTGCGTAGCTAATTGGGTCATGATTTACTCCTAATTCAAAAGGCGATGGTTTATTTTAGGCTTTTAATTCCAAGCTTGCTGAAGGGTCTTTCCAGCTAGCCCCATTATGGTGAAACAGCAATCTGTGTCAATCCAGTGGTCTCAGGCAAGCCAAACATCAGGTTCATACACTGAACCCCTTGGCCTGAAGCACCCTTCACCAGGTTATCCTCAACCACCAAAATCACCAAAGTATCGCCATCACCAGGGCGATGAATAGCAATCCGTAAACCATTACTACCCCGCACTGAGCGTGTTTCTGGATGGCTGCCCGCCGGCATCACATCTACAAAAGGTTCGCTTTTGTAGAAATCCTCATAGAGCTTTTGGAAATCCACCTTCATTCCAGCCTCAGTCAAACGCACATACAAGGTTGAATGAATACCCCTAATCATTGGCGTCAGGTGTGGCACAAATGTCAGGCCAATCTGATCGTGACCTGCGATAGCCTTCAAGCCTTGGATAATTTCTGGAAGATGACGATGGCCTTTAACAGCATAAGCCTTAAAGTTATCACCAGATTCTGACAATAAAGTCCCAATTTCTGCCTTACGTCCAGCACCTGAAGTGCCCGACTTAGAGTCAGAAATAATATGCGTGCCATCAATCAGCTGTTTGCCACCAGTAGACTTTGGTGAAAGCAATGGAGCAAGCCCAAGTTGAACGGAAGTGGGATAGCAGCCAGCTAAACCCACGACGCGAGCTTTTTTAATTTCTTCACGATTGATTTCTGCCAAGCCATAAACTGCTTCAGCCAAAATTTCTGGGCAGCCATGTTCCATCCCATACCACTCAGCAAATTCCTTGACATCTTTTAAACGGAAATCGGCAGCCAGATCCAAAATCTTCACATTGTTAGCAAGTAATTCTTTCGCTTGTGCCATTGCTACGCCATGTGGTGTTGCGAAGAACACGACATCGCATTCATTTAACTTGGCTTCATCCGGTGTGGTGAACTTGAGATCAATACGACCACGCAAAGAGGGAAATATCTCGGCCACTGGCATGCCAGCTTCTGCGCGAGAGGTAATTGCCTGGATCTTGACTTCGGGGTGCTGCGCCAACAAGCGCAGTAGCTCCACTCCGGTATATCCAGTGCCACCTACGATGCCAACTTTAATCATGTCATTCTCCAAAATACCGACAGATGAATTTTATCTCTCTAATGCCTAGATTGTAGAAACAAAAAGGGCCGCTTGCGCGACCCTTTCGATAAAACTAAAGCGACTGAAAGAATTAGCGCTTGCTGAACTGCTTACGACGACGCGCGCCATGCAGACCAACTTTTTTACGCTCAACTTCACGAGCATCGCGAGTTACCAAACCTGCTTTAGACAGAGTTGGCTTCAAAGCGTTGTCGTAGTCGATCAATGCACGAGTAACACCGTGACGAACTGCACCAGCTTGGCCGGTTTCACCGCCACCGCTAACATTTACCTTAATATCAAAGGTTGTTAGGTGAGCTGTGAGAGCTAAAGGCTGACGAGCGATCATGCGTGATGTTTCGCGAGCAAAGTAGGCATCGATAGGTTTACCGTTAACAGTAATCTCACCTTTGCCAGATTTAATGAACACACGTGCTACAGAGCTCTTGCGACGACCTGTACCGTAATTCCAATTTCCGTAATTAATAGCCATTTGGTTTCCTTAAATCTCTAACGCTTTTGGCTGTTGAGCCGCATG
>CANGWT010000026.1 GCA_947457745.1 Burkholderiaceae bacterium
ACTAACTTTCCAGCATTAATCTGAGGGGCAGAAGTAGCAAGACCATCAAACTCCAAGTCAATCTGACCAGCCAATAAATCATTCATTGCTGGGCCAGCGCCACGATAAGGAATGTGGGTAATAAAGGTTCCGGTCTGAATCTTAAATAACTCACCAGCCAAGTGATGGACAGTGCCACTACCAGCGCTAGCAAAATTATATTTACCTGGATTCTTCTTCATGAGCTCAATGAACTCTTTAGCATTGCGTGCACTCACACGCTGTGGATTAACCACCAATACTTGAGGAACGTTTGCCAGCATAGCAACCGGAATAAAGCTCTTCTCAATGTCGTAATCTAAATTCTTATACATTGAAGGCGCAATAGTGTGGTGGGTAGCACCAATGAACCAGGTGTAACCATCTGGAGCAGCCTTAGCAGCAACTGAGGCACCAACGGTACCACCTGCACCACCGCGGTTATCAATAATGACTTGCTTACCCAATTGCTCTGTTAACTGCGCAGCCAAAGGTCTTGCAAAAGCATCGGTTCCACCACCAGCCGGGAACGGATTTAAGAATGTAACCTGCTTAGCCGGCCACTCTTGCGCAAATACAGTGAGAGGGGCAGCGCAGACTAAAAAAGCTGCCTTCTTAAGCATGCTCAAAGAAAATACTGATGACTTGTTTTTTTGATTAAACACTTCGTCTCCTTTTGTATCAATCTCATGATTGACTTCATATTTATAAATACAGTGCCTATTTTAAGGGCACTTAAGGCTTGCTGCAAAAGTCGCTACAAGGGAAAACACTAGGGAGCCATTAGGCGACCTACGGCCCTGGAATACACGATTTCACCATTGGCAAAGCGCTCATGGTTATCCTCCACGCTTCCCAGGTCGTAAAGGTAATTGACCATCAAACCGGCGGATTGACGTAACCCTTTGCGTGATAGATCTCCCGCCCAGTTCACTAGATGCAATTTGGCACCATTACCCAAATGAAACTTCGCCACTGGGTTGCCATCGCGCCCAGTGGAGGCAAGCCCTAGATACAAACTCGCCAAGCTCAATAAAGCGGCTTTTTCTTTTTCAGAGGCTAGATCTGGATGCCATCCACCCGCTAATCGCTCAGCCCAAGATTGACTCTCAAGCCCCAGCACCGCCAAAGCAGCATCTCGCGCCACCTTCAGGTTTGGCTTCAATCTATGAACCGGGACGCCATCGCCTAAATTCGCACCAGCAGTAACCCAATCCATAAACCCGGGAATAGGTGACAAAGTTACAAAGGTTTTTATTCCAGGGAACTCTGCATGCAATTGCTCGGCTACCCGCTTAATTAAAAAGTTACCCATCGATACACCACGAAGTCCAGACTCGCAATTACTAATCGAATAAAAAACGGCGACTTTATACTGGGATGCCTGATCTACTGTTTCTGCTTTTTTGTCAACCAATGGTGTAATCACTGTTGGTATCTCAGGTAGGAGCGCCACCTCCACAAAAATGAGGGGCTCACTTGGAAGCTGTGGATGAAAGAAGGCAAAGCAACGACGATCAGGCTGCAGGCGCCGACGTAGGTCATCCCAACCATCGATGGCGTGAACGGCCTCATGTTGAATCAGTTTCTCAAGCACCTCCGCCGGAGACTTCCAGTCTACCCGATGCATCTTCAGAAATCCCGGATTAAACCAAGAAGACAACAAGTGACGCATATCAAAGTCCACAGCAGCCAACTCTGGCTTTTTATCTAATAGCTGCAATAAATCACGGCGCATTTGTACTACAGCCGCAGTACCCTGGCTAGCACGGTTTAAACGACGGAAGAATTCTTGGCGAGGAGATTCAGAAACTTTTTGCAACTGGATGTAATTGCGTGCACTAGAGTCAGCTACAAAATTTTGCGCCGCTTTAAGTACTGCATCAGCTTGAGGGTTGAGTTTCTCAAACAAAAAGGTAAAGAATGAAACGTATTGATCTTTAGATAACTTACGGTAGTTATTAACCACATCATCGGCCATGCTGAGTGCATTCGATTCACCGCGCTCCGATATCAGACGCTTGATGGCGTTATTTGCCTTAGCCAAATTTCGGGCTTTAGTTAGCTTTTCCAGCATGAATTACTTTCGATTGGGGTAGAAATAGTCTGAAATTAGGCAAAATCAGCGAAAATTCAATACTTTCCTAGAAAATCGAATTTTTAACTACTGATAACTACCTTTTTTCGCATCTAGTCTCACTATAAGGTAAATTCCGAAAATGATCATGGGTATAGAAAGCCACTGACCCATAGAAAGACCAAGTCCCAGGAGCCCCAAGAACGCATCTGGCTCTCGAGCAAATTCTGCCAAGAAACGGCAAATACCATATCCCAGCAAAAATAAGCCTGAAATCTGCCCTACCCTGCGAGGCTTACTGGAATAAATCCAGAGAATGATGCCTAGGCAAATGCCTTCACCAAGAAACTGGTAAATCTGGGAGGGATGACGGGGAATGGAGTCAACCATTGGGAAAACCATAGCCCAAGGTAGGTCTGTCGGCCTTCCCCACAACTCGCCATTAATGAAATTACCCAAGCGACCAAATGCCAAACCAAATGGAACTAGTGGTGCGACTAAATCACTGACAACGAAGAATGAAACCTTGCGACGATAAGCAAACCAGAGCAAAGTAAGCAACACACCCAAGAGTCCACCATGAAAAGACATACCGCCTTCCCAAATCTTGAAGATACTCAGAGGATTTGCGAAGTAGTAGCCTGGCATATAAAACAGGGTGTAACCCAAACGTCCACCAAGCACTACGCCTAAGACGCCAGCAAATAAAAGATCCTCAAGATCTTTATATGACCATCCCAAAGATTGGTATCGCGGTGCGCCAATGCGCAAACGACCCAGTAATAAAAATTGAGCAAACGCCAAGAGATACATGAAGCCATACCAGTGGATGGCAAATGAGCCAATACGAATTACGGCAGGATCAAATTCGGGATGTATCAACATACTGAGAGACGAGTAACATCACGCTTTAGATTGATCGAAGTTATGTAACTCATGACCTAAGTCACGATAAGCTTTATAGCGCTCACGACCTGCGAGGCGTTCTGCTTCATTGATGGTCACAACCTCAACAATGCGAGGGAAACGGGCAAGCAGGCCTGAAACGTCGGCAGGCATATGCATTCCCAAATGAATCAGCACATCTGCATGAGGAAGATGAGACAAAGCAGGTGACAGAAGATCATCTGTCAGCAAAATAGGTGTATCGATTGCCGTCTCGTCTTCAATCAAGCAATGGGGCAAAAAATCGGTTGTACTAAATGTCCACAGCAGTTCATCCAATTTTTTGAGATCCGCTTTCTCGCCCACCATGACGATATTGCGCACGGGCTCGCCAACGGGCGTGGCACTCCAGATCTTGCGTGTTAAGCGACAAGCGTATTCCAGCTTATCGCTAACATTGCTATGAAAATCAATCCGGGCCATGAATTACTTTTGCTCTAGCAAGTAGTTCACGAGCAAAGGGACTGGGCGTCCAGTTGAACCTTTTGCAGCGCCACTCTTCCAAGCGGTACCGGCGATATCCAAGTGAGCCCATTTATATTTTTCGGTGAAGCGCGATAAGAAGCAAGCTGCAGTCACGCTTCCTGCTGGACGCCCGCCAATATTAGCTACATCTGCAAAATTGGATTTCAACTGCTCGTGATAAGCTGCATCCAATGGCAAACGCCATACAGTATCTAAAGAGGCGTGGCCTGCCTTCGTGAGCGAATTAACTAAGCCCTCATCATCAGAGAAAACGCCGCTATGTACATGACCCAATGCAATAATGCAGGCGCCAGTCAAGGTAGCTACATCAATGACCGCTTTAGGCTTGAAGCGCTCAACGTAAGTTAAGGCATCACATAGGATCAAGCGACCCTCAGCATCTGTATTCAGAATCTCAATCGTTTGCCCTGACATGCTCTTCACAATGTCGCCTGGACGAGTAGCTTGACCAGATGGCATATTTTCACAAGTGGGGATCACGCCGATGACATTCTTTTTCAACTTCATCAAAGCACTTGCATACATCGTCCCAATCACAGATGCAGCACCGCACATGTCGTACTTCATCTCATCCATCGCCTCACCAGGCTTCAAAGAGATTCCACCGGTATCAAAAGTAATGCCCTTGCCCACCAACACAATCGGAGCCTCACCTACTTTGCCACCGAGGTGACGCATCACAATAAATTGTGGCGGCGTATCTGAACCCTGGGCTACAGATAAAAATGAGCCCATACCTAAAGCTTCAATTTGTTTTCGACCTAAAACCTCAACTTTTAACCCAGTCTTTTTACTTAAGCCTTGCGCTGCCTTACCTAAATAAGTTGGCGTACAAATATTTGGAGGCAAATTACCCAAGTCTTTAGCTAAGTTCATACCCTCAACCATTGCAGCGCCCTCTGGTACTGCAGCCTTGAGTTCTTTAGCGCAAGAGTCATTCCCTGCAAAAATGAGATGGTTAAAGGTATCTGCTTTATCTTTAGCCTTAAATTTCATCGCCGGTTGACGAACCCCAAAGCGATATGCCTGGTCACCAGCATACTGAATGGTTAAGCGCACCTCTTCGGCAATGAACTCTGCCCGATGACCCAAGGCGAAACTCGGAATAAACCACAAAGCACTTTGGATGGAGCCACCGCTGAGCTGCTTCAATACGGCGCGAGCAATTTTTGAATATGAGCTCAGACTACGTGCACTAGCAGGCGCAATGTCACCCAAAGATACTAGGAGAATGCGCTTTACTTTCACTCCAGATGTAGCCCAAGACTTTTCAGCACGAATCACACAGGTTGAGGCCTGCTGAGCATCGAGGTCGCCCACGAGGTTGGCATGGGTAACAGAACCGCCAAGAATACGATCCAATTCAACTAAAAGCCCAGACTTGGATTTAGCAGTCGCCAGGGTATCTAAGTCGGCCTTTGCATAGGCCAAAACTAAGCAGTCGGAGCCCTGCGCTAATAAAGTGGCTAAGCTTGCCTTCAATTGCTTAGGGTTATTCAGATCGGCTTGCGCGAAAATCTTGGTGCTAAATTGAATGGTCATGATGTCTTGAAGTATTTTTAAGTCAATTCAAAGGAAAAATTGGGTATTTATCCATTATCCTCCGAGATGCAGGTTCACATCTTGAGTGAGCCAATAACAGCTAATTCACTATTTATTCATGATTTTTCACCGAGCCCTTCGCCGCGAACTCAGTTTTACTACTGGTGGCGTTTTTTTAGTCCTGGTTACCATCATGATTACTACTCTAGTCATCCGAATTCTCGGCTTTGCAGCTAATGGAGCTGTGAATCCAGAGGACGCTCTAGTTTTGATAACGTTGGCCACTTTGGGCTACATGGCCGTTCTTCTCACTGTGTCCCTGTTTGTAGCTGTTTTAATAGTATTAGTACGCTGGTACAAAGACTCAGAAATGATTGTGTGGTTTGCAAGTGGCTTAAGTATTGCTAGTCTCATTCGACCAATTCTCCGTTTTGCGATCCCTCTCATTGTCATCATTGCCCTATTGGCTCTCTTTGTTTGGCCTTGGGCTAATCGCGAATCCACCATTATTAGCCAGCGTTTTCAGCAACGTAGTGATGTCTCAATGGTTGCCGCAGGGCAATTTAGAGAGTCCGCCAAAGCCGAGCGCGTATTTTTTATTGAGGAATTGGATGTTAATAAAAGTGAAGTAAAAAATATCTTTGCTGCAGAAACGAAAAATGGACGGCTTAGTGTCGCCGTCGCCTCTACTGGATTTATAGAAAATAGCGCAGGTGGAGGGAAATCTATTGTGCTCAACAATGGACGGCGTTATGAAGGACTACCCTCCCAACCAGACTTCAGAATTTTAGAATTCGCTGAGTACAGCACTCAGATTCAAAGTAAAAGTGTGCTCAATCCCGCGCCACGTGATCGCGAAAAAACGGTGATTGAGCTCTTAAGCGAAAAAGACCCCAATGTCATCAACCCAAATCGAGCGGAATTGCTTTGGCGCATCGGACTACCATTGATGGCACTTGGGCTTGTATTGATCGCCATTCCACTTGCTTATGTCAACCCAAGACTGGGAAACTACACCGCCATGTTTTATGCGGTTCTGATTTACCTTATCTACAGCAACCTTCTCAACCTCACTCAAAATTTTGTATCACAAGGCAGGGTTAATGTTTTTATAGCGGCCTGGCCTATACACGCTCTAGCCTTTGGCATTGCTTTTTTTCTGATTCGTAACCGCATCAATCCATCACTTAAATGGTGGCGCCGTCAACTACCATCCTTCATGGTCAATAGATGAAATATCTATTCCCCTATATTTTTGAACGTTACCTAGCAAAGCAGATTTACACTGCCTTTGGCTTCATCCTCTTTGCTTTGGTTGCACTGTTTTTGTTTTTCGACATCCTCAGTGAGCTCGGCTCAGTAAAAGGCCAGTACACCCTACCATTGGCGCTGCTGCATGTTTTATTGAAAGCACCAAGTCGTATTTCAGAGATCATTCCAATCGCCGGCCTGATTGGCAGCATTTACGTTTTTGCAATGTTGGCGAGCCAATCTGAATTTACGATCTTGCGTATTGCAGGGCTAGATATGCGCAAAGGCTTAACCACCGTAGCAAAGATTTCACTACCTCTGGTGATCATTACACTGATGGTGAGTGAATGGCTTGGGCCTTATACCGAAAACCTGTCAGATCAGGTGCGCATGAAGGCAATGGGATCATCCTATAGCTCTCAATTTAAAACTGGGGTGTGGGTCAAAGATCGCTTACGTGATGAAGATGGTGGCGGGTCAATTCGACCAGGAGTTCGTTATGTCAACGTTGGTAAAATTGAACAAAACAACGAGATTAAAAATATCCGCATGTATGAGTTTGATGATACCTATCGCCTGCTCTCGATTCGGAGTGCCATATCTGGACGCTTTGATCAAACTGGTACTTGGGTTCTTGATAACGTCACCGAAACTCGCTTTAAGGAGAGTAAGTCTGCGGATCCACTAAACCCAGTCTATTCAGCGCAAACTGTTGTACACCCGATTGTCAGCCTAACTTCTGAAGTCACTCCGCAAATTTTGAGCGTACTTTTAGTCAGCCCAGAAAAAATGTCGATCTTTAGTTTGGGTCGCTTCATTTCTCATTTAAAAGATAACAAACAAGATATCCAGAGACACTCCATTGCCTTTTGGAAAAAAGTGATCTATCCATTTACGATTTTTGTCATGCTGGCACTGGCACTACCATTTGCTTACCTCAAAGTTCGGGCAGGTAGCGTTGGCATCAAGGTATTTGGTGGCATCATGCTAGGCATGAGCTTCCAGCTCTTTAACTCGCTCTTCTCAAATGTGGGGCTGCTGGGATCATGGCCCGCACAACTTACCGCACTCACACCACCGCTGCTGTACTTCATTTTGGCGATGGTGGGTTTAAGATGGGTATCTAGGGCCTAATACATCAAAATCATATAGAATTTGATTCCTATATCGCAGTTGATATAAAGAATGGAATTCATATGAATCTGCATCAATTTCGATTTGTTCGCGAAGCCGTCAGGCAGAACTTTAATCTCACTTCAGCAGCCAAGGCACTCTTTACCTCTCAGCCCGGAGTATCCAAGGCCATTATTGAACTGGAAGATGAGCTTGGCGTAGAAATATTCCGACGCCATGGCAAGCGCATTCGCTCGCTGACTGAGCCGGGCAAGCGCATCCTTACCTCGATTGAGCGCATTCTGGATGAAGTCGAAACCTTAAGAAGGGTTGGCAAAGACTTTGCCAGCCAAGATCAGGGTAACTTTGTGATTGCCACAACCCATACCCAAGCCCGCTACGCCTTGCCCAAGGTGCTGACTGAATTTACAAAACGCTTTCCAAAAGTACGGGTAAGTATCCAACAAGGAAGCCCAGGTCAAATTGCGGAGATGCTCATTCATGATCGCGCTGATATTGCAATTGCCACTGAAGGCATTGCCAATACCCCAGGTGTACTAGCACTTCCGGGCTACCAATGGCACCACGTCATCATGGTGCCATTAAGTCACCCACTCCTCAATCAATCCACAATCACCCTAGAAGAAATTGCGAAGTACCCACTCATCACCTACGACAAAGCATTTGCGGGTCGCAGCAAGATTGATGCCGCTTTTGCACAACGCAATCTCAGCCCCGATATTATTTTGGAGGCAATCGATGCGGACGTGATTAAGACTTACGTAGAAACAGGAATGGGCGTAGGAATTGTTGCTGGCTTAGCCTATGACGCAGATCGAGATCGCAATCTACGAGTCATTCCGGTAGGTCATTTGTTTGGTAACAACGTGACGCACCTGGGTGTAAAGCAAGGCGCCTATTTGCGCTCTTTCGTCTTCACCTTCATTGAGCTATTCTCACCCACGCTCACGAAGAAAATCGTTGAGCAAGCAATGAAGAGCGAGTCTGAAACTTACGAGATTTAACTCACAACCCAGCGCTCCACTTCGTGCTAACCTTAGTTTGGAAGTGCGTGCGCTTTTTTACCCAAACAATTAAACTTTTATGACAAACTATTCGACATCGATCCTAAAAAAATGTGCTTTCTATTTAATGCTGACTGTATCCAGTATTGGATTTGCACAAACGCCTTATCCAAGCAAGCCTATTAAACTGATTGTGCCCTTTCCCCCAGGCGGCCTGATTGACAACGTTGCCCGTTTAATTACTCCAGCACTCTCAAGCGATCTTGGGCAAGCCATCGTTGTAGAGAACAAACCTGGCGCAGGAGGTAATCTAGGTGCTGCAGAGCTTGTAAAAGCCAATCCTGATGGATATACCTTGCTGATGGCATCTCCTCCACTTTCCATTAGTCCAGCACTCTACAAAAATCTTCCCTATAACCCAAGCAGCATAGAACCGATTGCCATTTTCGGGCAACTGCCGAACGTACTACTTGTTAATCCAGATTCTGGAATCAATTCAGTAGCTGAATTGATAAAGCGTGCAAAAGAGTCTCCAGGCAAGATGAATTACGGCTCAAATGGCAATGGCACCTCACTGAACCTCAGTGCTGAGATGCTTAAAAGTCAAGCTGGAATCTATGTAGTTCACATTCCATATAGAGGCTCATCTTTAGCGAATGTGGCGCTGGTATCGAAGGATATCGACTTTATGTTTGATAATCTCCCACCAGCTCTTGGATTGATTAAAAGCGGAAAGTTGAAGGCGCTTGCTGTGACCAGCACTACCAGAAATCCTGCGCTCCCCCAGGTCCCCACAATGCAAGAAGCAGGTTTTCCTAACTTTCAGGTATCAGCCTATTTTGGTATCGCTGCACCTAAGGGCATGCCGGCAGATATTGCTTTGAAATTACAAAACAGCATCCAAAAAATAGTGGCTCAAAAAGAAGTTGCTGACTCACTCTCTAGGCTTGGAGCTACAGTCGATTTTATGAATTCGACAAAGTCAGCTGAATTTATTAAAGCTGATGCGCAAAGATGGAAAAAGGTGGTTGATTACGCCAAAATTGAATTAGATTAATTTCATTCAATTAAACTAGCTACCAGCGGGCTGCAAATGCAGTCCGCAGTTCATTTAAATGTTCATCCGTAAGTGGTTGAATTAGTTTCTTTTTAAGGAAAAAGAGTTTTGCTGTTTCTTCCAACTCCTCTAAAGTGGCCATTGCCGAGGCGGGTGAACTGTGCCAGACATACGGACCCAGACGTGTCAGCATGCAAGCACGTAGAGGCGTTCCAGCACTCCCGTAGACCTCCATTGCCTTCTCTACGAGTTCAATAGTCTTGACAGAACCTGGACTGGCGTAGGGAATGGTTGGCACATGTCCTACCTTCATTACAAAATAGGGTGAAATCGCAGGCAGTAGTTCAGAAAACATGTCTTCGCCCGAAGCGAGGCCAGACTCCATCGTCAATGCTACGCAGTGGGTGCTATGGGTATGAATAATGCAAGATGTATCCTCATCGAATAACCTTGCTTTGTTATAAATAGCAGAATGCAAGGCCATTGTCTTGCTAGCCTTATCTCCGCTAATCTGGTGCCCATGAAAATCAATCTTCGCCAATCGGGTGGGATCCAGAAATCCAAGACAGGCATCAGTAGGGGTAATTAAAAAACCATCTGAAATTCGAACGCTAATGTTGCCTGCGCTCGCATGGACATAGGATCGATCAAATAAGCTTTTACCAATCCTGCAAATTTCATTTCTCGCAATTTGTTCTGTCATTATATTTTTCTCAGTTTAGAGAAGGCATGTGTAAAGAAATCTGGTGTTCCAAAGTTTCCAGACTTTAACGCAAGATGTAGCGGTTTATTTTGTGCTACCGCGTAGCACCAGGGTACACCAGGGTCAATTTGCTGGCCAATCTGCATTTGATCAATACCCAAAGCTTTCACGCATGCCCCTGAAGTTTCTCCACCAGCAAGCAATAACTGTCCCACCCCAAAACCAAGGAGACCCTGAGCGACCATTCCTAAAAGATTCTCTATAGCACTACCAGCCGCCTGAACTCCTAGTTGTGATTGCACTTCTTTAACCCGCTCAGGGGTGGCAGACGAGTAAATTAATACTGAGCCCAGTAAAAGACGCGGTTGTACCCAAGTTAGGATTTCCTGAAGTAGCTGCTCTGTAGATTTCTGGTTTAAATCAAGTGGATTAACAGCATATGCTGCCCCACCCAAACTTTTGAAGTGCTCAACCTGGAGGTTAGTAGCTTGTGAACAGCTACCAGAAATAATTGCCTGATATCCATTAGCAGCGGGAAGCTTGCTGGAATCTGGATGCGCCTGAAGCCCAAAGTTAGCGGCTAGCCCAATAGCAATACCAGATCCTCCAGTAATGAGGGGTAAATCTTTTAGTGCTGGCGCAATTCGATACAAGTCATCATTAGTCACTGCATCCACAATTGCAATTTGCGTGTTTGATGATTTCAAGCGGGCAATTCTAGAAGAGATTGCGTCGGCGCCAGCAAGAATATCCTGGTATTCAATTAATCCAACCTGAAGCGTACATTGCGCCTGCATTACTCTGACTAAATTTGCATCCGTCATCGGAGTTAAGGGGTGATCACGCATCCCAGACTCGCTTAATAGCTGATCCCCAACAAATAAATAGCCCTTAAATACACTGCGCGCATTATCAGGAAAGGCTGGGGTTGCAATCGTAAAGTCAGTTCCTAGGGCTGCCATCAGCGCCTCTGTTACAGGACCAATATTTCCCTTGGGAGTGCTGTCAAACGTAGAGCAATATTTAAAGAAGATCTGCTGCGCTCCTTGTGAAAGCAGATACTCCAATGCCGCTAATGATTGAGCTACAGCATCCTCAGGCTCAAGATTTCGAGACTTGAGCGCCACCACAACTGCATCTAAATCAGCATTTAAACCGTGCTGTGGAATGCCAATTGTTTGCGTAACACGCATTCCATTGCGCACCAGGTTATTAGCTAAATCGGTGGCGCCTGTAAAGTCATCCGCAATGCACCCCAAAAGAATACTCACGGTGACGCTTTCGGCAACTCGATACCAGGGAAAATTTTAATGACAGCGCTATCGTCTTCCTTTGCAAAACCAGCGGTTGATGCTTGCATAAACATTTGATGCGCAGTCGATGAGAGCGGTAAGGGAAATTTACTAGCTCGAGCCATATCTAAGACAATCCCCAAATCCTTAACAAATATATCTATTGCAGATAAAGGCTCATAGTTAGCTGCCAGAACATGTGCCATCCGGTTCTCAAACATCCAGCTATTACCAGCACTATGGGTAATCACCTCGTAGAGTGCATGCGCATCCACGCCCTCGCGCAAACCCAGCGCCATTGCCTCAGCGGCGGCTGCGATATGAACACCAGCAAGGAGTTGATTGATGACTTTTACTTTGCTACCAATACCGGCCTTATCGCCTAAACGATAAACAGTTCCTGACATCGCATCCAAAATAGGGTTAACTTGCTCGTAAGCAGCAGCACAAGCGGAAGTCATCATTGTCATTTCACCGGAGGCAGCTTTTGCTGCTCCGCCAGATATGGGGGCATCGATATACAAAATAGCTTTTTCAGCGAGACGCGACTCAAATGCAATCGAAATATTAGGATCTACGGTAGAGCACATCACGAAAACACTCTGGGGTTTTAATGAATCAACCAGGCCAGGGCTCGTTGGCGAACCGAACAAAACTTCTTCAGTCTGAGCAGCATTCACTACGACCGAAACCACTACATCACAAATTGAACCAAGTTCTTTAATGGATTTACAGTCAGTGCCTCCAGCTTCACAAAATTGACGAGCTACATCCTGGCGCACATCAAACACATAAAGATCAAAACCTGCTCTGCGGAGAGATGAGGCCATGCCGGATCCCATTGCACCCAAGCCAATTAATCCTACTTTTTTCATTATTTGATCTCGTTTAGTATATTTTTATGCTTGCGGGAAGCCTTTTATTGGCAACAATCATAGCAAAGGCAATCCGAATACCCAATTGGCAAGGGCTTAGAAATAGCAGAGGGAGATGGTGCCCCGGGGCGGACTTGAACCGCCACGCCTTGCGGCACCGGATTTTGAGTCCGGCACGTCTACCAATTCCATCACCGGGGCAGGTGTCTGCAGTGGAAATACTGCATTGAAGCTTACTAAGAGGTGAGAGTGTAACAAAAAAGTTGCAGGACCCCGATTCTTAGCCTCAGAAGACCTTAAAATAGTGCACTCAAGCCAAATTACTCAAAAGGACTTACCCGTATGGCCGGCCATTCGAAATGGGCCAACATTCAGCACCGCAAAGGACGTCAAGACGAAAAGCGCGGCAAGATTTGGACCAAACTCATTAAAGAAATCACGGTTGCAGCTAAATTGGGCGGCGGCGACATCGCTACAAACCCCCGCTTGCGCCTAGCAATCGATAAGGCTAAAGATGCCAATATGCCCAATGATAATGTGCAGCGGGCAATTCAGCGCGGTACAGGCTCATTGGAGGGCGTTAACTACGAAGAAATTCGTTACGAAGGTTATGGCCTCAATGGTGCGGCCATCATTGTCGATTGCTTAACGGATAACCGTACCCGAACTGTTGCCGAAGTACGCCATGCATTTGCGAAAAATGGTGGCAATATGGGCGCTGAAGGTTCTGTTGCTTTCTTGTTCAAACACTGTGGTCAGATGTTGTTTGCCCCAGGCACCAATGAAGATCAGCTCATGGAGATCGCGTTAGATGCTGGCGCAGAAGATGTCATCACCCATGATGATGGTTCACTTGAGGTACTAACGCCAGTACCTGATTTTTCCAAAGTACAAGATGCGCTCAATCAGGCAGGTTTACAAGCAGAACTAGCAACAGTGACGATGCGCCCCGAAACTGAAACTGAACTCGAAGGTGATCAAGCAGAAAGCATGCAAAAACTATTAGACGCGCTTGAGAACTTGGATGACGTTCAAGAAGTATTTACGAATGCTTCTTTGTAATCGGCCAACTTTCTAATACTACTTATTAATATATCTTTTAGCTCTTTATGAAAATTCTTTTAATTGGCTCTGGTGGTCGTGAACATGCGTTAGCATGGAAGCTAGCGCAATCTCCACAAGTTCAAACTGTATATGTGGCCCCAGGTAATGGTGGCACAGCCACTGCAAAACAAACTGCAGCCGGCATTCAAAATCTCCCGATCTTCGACCTTCAGGAATTGGCAGACTTTGCCAAGCGTGAAAAAATTCACCTCACCGTAGTGGGTCCTGAGGCACCATTGGCCGCCGGCATCGTGGATGTATTTCGCAATAATGGCTTGCGCATCTTTGGACCCACTCAGTTAGCTGCTCAATTGGAATCCTCCAAAGATTTCTCTAAAGCATTTATGAAACGTCATGGCATCCCCACAGCGGAGTACCAAACTTTTTCAAATGCATTAGAGGCTCACGCTTATATTGATGCCAAAGGGGCGCCGATCGTTATCAAGGCTGATGGACTAGCCGCCGGAAAAGGTGTAGTGGTGGCAATGGATTTGGTAGAAGCTCATGCAGCTGTCGATATGATGTTGGCCGATAACAAGCTTGGAAATGCCGGCGCACGTGTGGTCATTGAAGAATTTCTGACTGGCGAAGAAGCCAGCTTTATCGTTCTTGTAGATGGCAAACATGTTTTGGCTTTAGCTACCAGTCAAGATCACAAGCGCTTGCTCGATGCTGATCAAGGTCCGAATACCGGCGGCATGGGTGCTTACTCCCCTGCTCCAGTAGTTACTCCAGAAATTCATGCGCGAGCCTTACGCGAAGTCATCATGCCGACAGTTAAAGGTATGGAAGCTGATGGTATTCCATACACTGGCTTCCTCTATGCGGGGCTCATGATTTCTCCCGATGGGAAGATCAAGACTTTAGAATTCAACTGCCGCATGGGTGACCCAGAAACACAGCCAATCATGGCGCGCCTACGAAGTGATCTCGTAAATGCGCTAGATCATGCCATTGATGGCACACTCAATGAAGTGGAGTTAGCGTGGGATCGCCGCACTGCTCTAGGCGTGGTTCTGGCAGCTCACAACTATCCCGATACTCCACGTAATGGCGATGTTATTACGGGTATAGCTTCTGATACTGAAGATCAATTGACTTTTCATGCTGGCACTAAGTTACAGGATGGGAAACTGATCACCTCTGGTGGTCGCGTCATGTGCGTCGTAGGTCTATCGGATACCGTTCGCGGTGCGCAACAAAAAGCATACGAAGCTATTACTAAGATCCAATTCGATGGTATGCAATATCGCAAAGATATTGGCTATCGTGCAGCGAAATAACTCTAACCACAAAGGACTTTTCATCCTTGTCATCTACTGAACAGACTCAAATTAATATTGCAGAATTAGAAGCTTACTTTTTAGGCCTGCAAGATCGCATCACTACTGCAATGAGTGCACTTGATGGCAAAGCCTTTATCGAAGATGCCTGGGAGAAGCCGGAAGACAGTAAGCTGCGGGGTTATGGGCGCACTTGTACTTTAGATGGCGGCAATATATTAGAAAAAGGTGGCGTTGGTTTTTCTCATGTTCGCGGCGATCAAATGCCCCCTTCAGCATCACACCATCGCCCCGAAGTCGCTGGACGTAGCTTTGAGGCCATGGGCGTTTCTCTGGTGTTTCACCCAAACAATCCCAAGGTACCAACCACCCATATGAATGTACGCTGCTTTATCGCACAAGCTCCTGATAAAGATCCGGTTTGGTGGTTTGGTGGCGGTTTTGATCTTACCCCCTACTACGGCATTGATGAGGACTGTAAACACTTCCATCAAACCGCTAAAGATGCTTTGGACCCTTTTGGTGAAGAGCTTCACCCACGATTCAAAAAATGGTGTGATGAATATTTTTATCTCAAGCATCGTGAGGAGCCTCGCGGTATTGGTGGCGTGTTCTTTGACGACTTCAATGACCTGGGTTTTGAGCAAAGTTTTGCCATGACACGCGCTGTTGGCGATGCCTTTATTGATGCCTACTTACCAATTGTGGAGCGTCGTTACAAAGACAGTTTTACGCCCGAAGAAAAAGCGTTTCAAGAATACCGTCGTGGTCGTTATGTGGAGTACAACTTGTTATTCGACCGAGGTACCATTTTTGGTCTGCACTCTGGCGGACGTACAGAGTCTATTTTGATGTCTATGCCGCCAGTAGTGCAGTGGTGGTACAACTGGCAACCAAAACCGGACACGCCAGAGGCAAAATTATACAACTACTACCTTAAGCCGCGCGACTGGCTTGCCTAAATGATCTCAGTACACTTGGACACTCCAAAAAAAATTGGCATTCTGGGTGGTACTTTTGACCCTCCACATCTTGGCCACCTTAAACTGGCTACGCATTTTGCAAAGGTTCTACACCTTGACACTCTGCTCCTCATCCCCAGTGGCGAGCCTTGGCAAAAAAGCTCTGACACAAGCCCTGCGCAAATTCGCCTTCAACTCACTGAAGCGGCGGGTATCGATTTAGCTAGGGCATTTCTGTATCTCAAAATACCTACTCAAATCGGGATTGATTGCATTGAAATGGATCGGGCAGGCCCAAGCTATGCAGTCGATACAGCCAAAGCCCTGAGAGAGCGTTTTGGGCCTCAGGTCAACTTAACTTGGTTAATGGGAGCCGACTCTCTTATCAATCTTCCCTCCTGGAA
>CANGWT010000027.1 GCA_947457745.1 Burkholderiaceae bacterium
ATTACTCCTGCACAATTAAGGAATGGAAAGTATTGACCCTCGAGCTTATTGCCCAGTTCAATTGTTGCGATGTGAGTTATTAAAATAATTGGATATTAAAGTAATAGCAAATTCTTCTAAGATGAGGGTCACACGTTCGAATCGTGCTGGGCACGCCAAAAACTTCAAGCAATACAAGCGGATGCAAAGTCTATGTTACTCATTTCCAGCCCTAAGCTAGAATAGATGATTGAAGGGGGGGTGCGTTGGTAGGACAGTAAAAAAATATTATTAGCCAACCGCTTGTTTTCTAGCATCCTGCAACATTCCAAGAGTGATCTTTCTAACTTCAATTTTGCTTTGCTCAATGTGTGCCTTTAGTAATCTTTGGGCCTCACTCGCTCTTCCTGCCAAAATTGCCTTAATAATCTGACCGTGCTCATCGTAAGTGCTACTTATACGATCAGTCTTCGTAAAATCCAGCCTCCTCACAATCTTAATACGTTCAGTTATCTCTGAATGTGTTTTAAGCATCTCTTCATTTCCTGATGCCTTAACTAGGGATGTATGAAATTGCTCATCGAGTATTCCGACCTCTAAAGTGTTAAAGCTGCGCTTTGATTTAGGGGTTAGCCAGATTTTTTGCAATTCCTTGAAGATTTCATTGTCTCTATTGGAGTTACACAATGCTTTAACAGCATTTGATTCAATCAAAATTCGAAAGTCATATAGCTCATCAAGTTTGTCAAAATCTAAAGGGGCAACTTGCCAGCCGATCTTAGGAATAGCCTTAATAAATCCACCATGTTGTAATTGTTGAAGCGCTTGACGTAAGGGGGTTCTGCTGACATTTACAAGTTTGGCAAGATTGCCTTCGGAGATTAGATCGCCAGGCATCATTTCAAAATTAAAGATCTTTTGCTTAATTTGAGCATAGGCATGCTCTGCTAGACTAGAAAATTCACTATTTATCGGTATAACAAATGGCATTTATTGCTGACCTCCTAATTGATGCATATAAGCCTTCCAACCACCCAGATCACTAATATCTTTTGCTCCTTCGATTGCATAGGGTTCGCAAATAAAACCCTTTACCCATGAGCCATCATCCAATTCAATATTACCAAGGCCAAGTGGCGCTGGGATGAGTCCTAAGAATGATCCTACTTCAGATGCTGGCATTGCATAGACCTCTAGATCAATGGCGACCCCATTGGTCTTAGCTTTCACTAGTCCAGGTTTTGGTGGAGTAGTGTTGGGTAGTGCAAAGAGGCGATAAGACTTGGCCGATTTACAGGACTTTATTAAATGAGCATGTCTCTCAGCTAATTGAGAATGCAAAGGCATTCCTTTAAGGTGGGCGCCTACGACAGCAATTTCTATAGTGTCTTTATTATTAATGCTAATAGTGAGTTCGGTATGGCTAGTCTTGATATCGGAATTACCTAGTGGAAGGCTGAATAAGATCTGCCATTGCGCTGCCAGTTTAAGTAGGGCGGTATCTGAACCTTCTTGCGCTATCAGAGTAATCCCAAAGGGCATACCTTTATCTATAAATCCAGCTGGAATTGCCACAGCACATAGACGCATGAGATTAACATAATTGGTGTACATCCCTAATTCACTATTTTTCAAAATAGGATGATTTTTTAGATCCTCCAAGGTGGGGTGATTAGGGGCGCTTGGCACCAAAATGACATCACATTTTGCCCAAGCCTTCTTGGCTTCAATCTCCAACTCTTTTAATTGATAAATTGCCCTAAAGCCTTGCGCTGCTGTGTATGCTGCGCCACTTTGAATAATCTGTTTCACGCTAGGATCAAAAGAATCTGGATTGGATTTCAAAAAATCTTCGGTAACAGCAAAACGCTCAGATACCCAGGGACCATCATATAAAAGCTTACCAGCCTTAACAAATGGATCTATATCTACTTGAACAAACTCAAGGTCCAAGCCCTTTGCACTCTCAATAGCTTTAGCAAAGGCTTTTTGATACTGGCCATCATCTAAAAATTGGCAGCCGATAGGGATGCCTATACGTGTCGGCTTTCTAAAGCTTGAGATTTGTTTTGGTGTTGGATGAAACTGAGCCTCTTTAGCTCTATCAAGCTCATTAGATTTCATGACATCTAAAACGATATCGGCATCAGCAGCAGTGAGGCTCATGATAGATACACAATCAATCGATTTACATGCTGGAAATACGCCTTCAGTACTCACTAATCCAGGAGTAGGTTTAGTGCCTACGATATTATTAAATGCTGCAGGAATTCGGCCAGATCCTGCAGTATCAGTGCCTAGGCTAAAACAAACTAATCCTCTGGCAACAACTGAGGCTGAACCAGAGCTTGAGCCGCCACTGACATATGAGGGGTCGAACGTATTAGGCACAGCGCCATATGGAGAGCGAGTTCCAACTAGCCCGGTAGCAAATTGATCTAGATTGGTTTTACCAATTAAGATAGCGCCAGCGTCTATTAACTTTTGCACTACTGTCGCATTCTTTTTGGGATCAAATGCAAAATCAGGACAAGCGGCAGTAGTTGGCCAGCCAGATGCGTCAATATTGTCTTTGATGGCGAATGGGATGCCGTACAGGGGTAAGTTAGCAATAGTCTTTTCTTTTGCTAGTAACTCTAGATTATTAAGCTGTTTACTAATATTGCTTTCAGTAGCAACGCAAATCCAGGCTGGGTCTTTAGCTTTATGAGAGTGACTGTGAATAACATCTAGTAAGTCATGTATATGCTTTTTTGGAGTAATCTCCCCAGACTGATAGCGATGAAGTAATGCCTTAATGGTGATCACGCTCTCATCTCCCGTTGGAATATTTCTAATGCCAATGCTTTTGTTTTAATAAATTCTGCTTCGCTGACGCTCTCAGGTGATCTAGGTTTTGCCATGTCAAATGTGAGGTATTCAGCAATGCGGGTAGGTCGGCGAGTTAATAGCAAAATCTTGTCTGCTAGAAAGACCGCATCTTCTAGATCATGCGAGACGATCATCATCGTGACTCCAGTACTCAAATTAGCCTCTTGTAGCTTTGCCCTGATGAATAAAGTCATTTCAAAATCTAGCGCGGAGAAGGGCTCGTCCAAAAATAGAATCTCTGGATTTGGTGCTAATGCCCTCATGATTGAGACGGTTTGCATCTGACCACCAGAGAGCTCATAGGGATAGAGGTTGAGATTAAATTTAATCTCAAATAGATTTACTAACTCATCAACCCGAGCTTTAACTTTTTCTTTAGACATGCCGCTCCGTTTAAGCGGATAAGCAATGTTGTCCCATGAACTCATCCACGGAAAGAGGGCATCGCGATAATTTTGAAATACATATCCGATGGTAGTTTTGTCTAAGGTTTTGCCATCAAAGAGTACTTCCCCTGCATCAATCGGCATTAAGCCAGAGATCATATTGATGAGCGTAGACTTTCCGCAGCCATTAGGGCCAAAGATTGAGACAATCTTTCCTTTGGGTATATCCAAATTGAAATTGTCATAAAGTACCGCTCCATTAAAAGACTTATCAAGTCCACGGATGGTGACGTGGGTACCAATTTCTGCTGGTAAATCAAGAATGGTACTCATGCTTTGCCACCCCAATGAACAATACGTTTTTCGGACAATAAAAATAAAAGATTAAGGCCATATCCCAGAGCACCAGTAATGAGGATGGAGCTATACATCTCTTTGACATTAAATACTTGCTGAGCATCAATAATGCGATGACCTAGACCATTTTCAGAGCCAATAAACATCTCCGCTACGATCACAATCACCAAGGCCATCGATATGCCCATCCGCAAACCGACAAAGGTTTGGGGTAGGCTTTCCATCAGTAAGATATCTTTAAAGATATAGCGGGTAGGGATTCCCATCGTTTTAGCTGCATTAACGCGGGTCTTCTTGGCGTTCATGACGCCATAGGCACTGTTAAACAGAATAACCAAGACAGCGGCAAATGCAGCAATCGCAATCTTATTAATATCAGTAATGCCAAAGATCAGCATAAAAAGCGGTATCAAGGCAGACGAAGGAGTAGACCTAAAAAAGTCGATTAAGAATTCGACGCTGCGATAAATTTTTTCATTGCTACCCAAGATAATGCCTAAGGGAATCCCAACTACAGTTGCGATCGCAAAAGCATAAAAGGTGCGCTTAATCGTGGCGAATAAATCACCAAAAATAGCGCCACTCATAAAAGATTCCGCCATATAAGCCAGGGTTGCTCCAGGTGGTGGCAGCAAGATTGGCTTTACCCACTTCGCCTCCAACATCAGGCTCCAAAGCAATAAAAGTGCAATGGGCCCAATTAGTGGAAGGAGCTTTTGAAGATGCTCTTTATTAATCATGTGCTTTTAGCCGCTATAGATGAGAGATTTAACATCTACCACCTTAGAAAAGATCTTGCGATCCGAAAAAACATCAAAGTATTTTTGGAAGTAAGAGATGTCGCTAGCCTTAAATTCATTAAACATCACAAAGTTTGCTAAAGGCACTTCTTTGACAACAGCCTCTTCAATTGCAGTAAATCCATCAAGAGATTTTCTAGATTCTTCTGGATTCTTGCGAACAAAATCTACTCCCTTGGCATAGGCAAGGATGTATTTTTTTACATCATTAGCGCGTTCTTTAATGAGGGTAGTAGTTAAAGATGCAGATCCGCCAAACCAAGGAGCCATCGGATCTCCCAGCATGTATTTAGAAATAACGCCTGCTTCTAATACACGTGATACACCCTTTACCTTTCCAATCGTTCCAGATGGCTCAAGGGTATAAACGGCATCAATTTGTCCGGCTGCTAGCGCTGGAATATGTTGACCTACAGGCAACTCGATTGGTTGAACATTTGATAGACCATTTTTTTCAAGAATGATCTTCGCTAGGGTTACGTTTTGAATGCCAGGCCCGCAGCCAAACTTAACATCTTTTGGCAGATCTTTAATGGCTTTGACTTTGCTATCTAGTGGCACTAGCACCTCATCTAATACATACTTTACATTTGATGGGTTTGAGCAAATAATCTTAAATAGGTTGGGTGAGGATATTTCAGCAAGGGCCAGCGCTGCAGAGGCCGTACCATTTGCAGAGCCCTGAATACGACCAGCAATCATGGCTTCCGCTATTTGGTTTGGGCTAGCAAACTTCACACCCTCAACATTAAGACCTACCTCTTTAAAGTATCCTTTTTCTAGCGCCACATAAAAGGGAAGACCACTAGCGATAGGCCAATAACCAATCTGAATCTTGTCGTCAGCTGCATTGGCAAACGATGGGATAAGGCTTGAGGCTGCTGTTACAGCGCCCGCTTGTAATAACTGACGACGTCCAATGCTAAATGTGCTCTTACTCATGTGAAAGGCTCCTTAGGGTTAACAAACGACAATTGGTGTACTTGCTTGTATACAAGTTTGCCCATCAGGAGTTTCTAGAAATAACTACCTTGCACTAATTAAATGCAAGAAATCAGAAATTGCACCGAAAATGTGCTGACATCTGAATAGATGCTCAGTTTTGAGGCTGGATTTATATAAACCCACTTCAAATTTGAAAATAAGATCTAAGTGTTGCGCAAGGGGCGCTCAAAAATGTCGGTTAAATCGACTCTAATTGCTACAGCTCGCCAAAATAGAAATTAGAAACCGTATGCGCGGTTTATTACACAGGCCCATTTTTATGCTGTAACCCTCTTAAATAGCTAAGGCCTTAGCAAAATGTAGTAATTGCATATCAGAATCTTTGGGGCCAACTAAGGATATTCCTAGAGCACCTTCTGTGCTAGAAACCGCTGGCAAACTAATTTGCGGCAACCCACCTAGTCCTGCAATACATAACAATTGAAACGATTTTTGACGAAAATCTTCTAATTGATTTTTTGTACTACTAAGAAATGGTGCAATATCGGCAACTGTTGGGATTAATAAAAATTTGTTATCAAGTATTGAATTTAGTAAATCCTGGATTCTAATTCTTTCGTCTAACGCTTGTGCAGCGATAGAGGGATCAATCTTGCTTGCAAATAGAAAGCGATCTTTGATGCCAGGCCCAAGATTCTCAAAATGCCTAGATGCCCATGCCCCATGCTCTTGCCATATTTCGCTCGCTTGAATAATGCTAAAGGTATTTGCCCATGCCTTAAGATCTAGTGAGGGAAGATCTTTATTGACTACAGTATTTCTAACAAAAATTTCCTGAACTCTTTCAAATGCTAATCTTCTAAGTCCGTCAGGGACAACTTCCCACGCCTGCTTAGGGGCAAGGACTTCGATAGCTTGAGTGTTTGGCTTAAGCTCTTCTTTAAGTAGCGATTTTCCTACTTCAAATAATATTTCTGGGTCTCTAGCAAACCATCCCAATGTATCAAAACTCTTAGCTAGAGGTCTTGCATTCTCAAGTGAGATTCTTCCATGGGTAGGTCGCATTCCATAAATCCCACAAAAACTTGCGGGCGTTCTTACTGAACCTCCAGTATCAGAGCCAATTGCAAAGTCGACTAGTTTTCCAGCTACTGATACCGCTGAGCCGCTCGACGAGCCACCAGGAATTCGGTTGGGATAGTTTGGATTGGTTGGGGTTCCATAGTGAGCATTAATGCCTAAGATGCTATATGTGAGTTCATCAGTATGCGTTTTACCAACAAGCGTTGCCCCTTGTTGCACTAGATCAAGTACTGCTGGGGCAGTCTGAGTCGCAACGGGATGAGTATTTAACCAATCAGGGCTACCAAAAGCAGTTGGAAATCCAGCTACATCAAAGATATCCTTAATGCCAAAGGAAAAATGACTAAGAGGTTGATTTTTCTCACCTGCAATATAAGGTTGCCCATATTGAATAAAAGCATTGAACTGGTCAACTGGAAGATTTTTATTCATACTTGAGTAATCTTAAAAACGATATTATTGGAATTTGTAGCATCATTTTTTTATAAGGTATCTATGCATAACTATCAGCCACTATTAGGCATATGGAAGTTAGTTTCCTACGAGGTTGAAATTCAAGAAACTGGCGAGATCATATATACCATGGGGAAGAGCCCATCTGGGTTTGCCTGTTTTACTAAAAATAATCATGTCATGGTTACTTTAACTGGTGATGATAGGAAGGTAGCTGGAAATGACCAAGAGCGAGCCCATCTTCTTAATACAATCGTTTCTTATGCTGGTACCTATCGCATAGATGGCAATGAATGGGTTACAAGTGTGCAGGTTGCCTGGAATCCAGAATGGGTAAATTCAGAGCAGCGTCGACAATTTGAAATCCAAGGAAATAGTCTGAGGGTTTTTACAACTTGGCGTGTTATGCCAAATTGGGCTGATAAAGGTATGCAACGTAGCATCTTAACTTTTAGTAAGGTTGATTAATTCTTTATTTGCTTGCTCAAATATCTCAATAGACATCACTCCAATTCCCCTTCCCAATAAGCCTGACCCATTGGGGGCCACCATACCTGTTGAAATAAGCGGTACATTGCGTGTGCCAACAATTTTTTTGATGTCGATTCCAACTGCAGTATCAATAATCATGTTTTGACTCATTAAGATAGACTGAGATCGCAGGTCATTATCACTTTTGAGCCATGGCGAAAGGGCAGCTTTCAGGCTTGGTGATCGATGAAGGGCTTGGCCACCTAAGCCGTAGGCATCAATAATTCCACTATCACCGATATGGGGTGGGAAATCTATTATTGCTGGACCGGTTTTTATTGCTGGACCTTCAATAGTGATTGCTTTGGAAGTGATCCAGTGATTCGGCATGCCAGAAATTTGAATTGCAGATTCAGATCCATTGCCTGAAATGTTTGTGATTATGGAAGATCCCTTGATTCCATTAGCTTTGTCGAGCATTGCAGCACACGCTGGGATCCATTGGCTTAAAAAATACGTTGGGGTTTCTAGTACTGTATTAAGTGTGTCGGATATATTTTTTGACTCAAGTTTGCGCGATAGAAATATCGAATGTAGTATGAGCGTGGCGCTTGAAAGCCTATTATGAAGATCATCACCTTCATTGAGAGCTGCGCGAGCAATGGACAGAAGGTCTACAGGCCCGCTTTTGAGGAGCTCCTGGAATCCTGGCATTAAAACCTGATCTCTAAAGTGTAGTCTTTCAATTACCGCTAAATCTCTTGTGCCAAAGCGCATTTGTGCCCCAAGCCCAGAGCCAAGAAAACCATACCAATGTTGCTTACTGTTTTTATCGACCTGAATTACAGTTAAAGGGGTGGACTTACTAACTACCGCTGCAAGGGGAATTGAGACCCTGAAATCATGGCTCGGTTTTAGATTAATTACCCCCGATTTAATTAAATTTTCAGCATCCTCCTCATTTTTGGCCCAGCCCTCGTAGATACATGCAAGGATTGTTGAGTTCAGAATTGCTTGAGGGGGTTCATGCGGGTTTATGAGCGGAGGCCCAGCATGAAGAACTGTCATATCAGGAAGTTTTATCAGGTCTGCCGCAGTGCCAACAGCTATCCAGCGGGGCTCAGAAGAGAGAATGGCTGCAATACCCATGTTGTTAGGAGAGTCTTTATCAAGAGGTAAAACCTGCTTATTTTCCATTCTGAGCCTTAGATTGGTGAATTCTTAACAGTCAATATATAAAGTAAAGTAATTTAAGTCAATTTAGGATCCCAAACTGTTTACCTTATTTAAAAAGTAGTTTACGCTCATACAAATGAATGAAGTTATAAAAATAAACACTGAAAAATCATCCCTTGCAGAGATGGTTCACCAGCAGATTCGAAGCGATATCTATGACTTTCACCTCATGCCAGGCGAGAGATATACAGAAGCAAGCTTAGCCCAGCGCTATAAGGTCTCTAGAACACCTTTGCGCTTAGCGTTGCATATGCTTCAGCGTGAAGGTTTCCTAAATAAGGGGAATGGACATGCGGCTTGGCAAATTCCACCTATCAATCTAGATTATTTCCAAGACCTCTATGACTTTAGGATCAATTTAGAGTTAATCGCTATTCGCCGCATCTGCCTCTCAGAAATTCAGCCTGATTTATCAGCACTCAAGGACTTCTGGCTAGTAAGCGAGAAAGATCGAAGCACTGATGGACAGGTTGTTGCAAACGCGGATGAGGTTTTTCATAGCGTGTTGGTGAAAGCAGCAGGAAATGCTGAAATGTCTAGAGTCCATTCTGATATTACAGAACGAATTCGAATCATTCGTCGCCTAGATTTCATTGAAGGCTCTAGGATTACTGCGGCTTACGAAGAGCATGCCAAGCTATTAAGGGCGCTAATGAAGCGAAAGCAAGAGTTGGCAGAGGTTCTGTTAAAGACCCATATAGAGGTTTCGCGAGCTGAAATTCGAAATCTTACGTTACATCGATTATCTGAAGCAGCAAATTCTAATAGGCAGCTAGTTTAAAAATGCGAGTTATTTAATATGAAACATGATCTTTTATTGAGCGGCGGTTTTGTTATTGATCCACGAAATAACATTAATGGAATCTGTGATGTTGCCGTCAAGAATGGAAAAATTTCCCTAGTTTCACCAAATATTGATAGAAGCTCTGCGATGGAGCATATTGATGTCAGTGGAAAGTTGATTACTCCAGGATTGATTGATACACATGCCCACGTGTTTGAATATGTAACTGGTCGATTTGGACTTGAGGCTGACATGTGTGGCGTTGACTCTGGTGTAACTACCCTAATTGATCAAGGGGGCCCCTCATGTATGACGCTTCCAGCTTTTAGGGAGTATGTCGTTAATCCAAAAAAATCACGTATTTTTACCTATTTATCCTCATATCTAGTTGGTGGCATGGAAGGTCACTATTACCCATCTTTATACAAACCGGATTGCGTAGATGTTGCAGCCACCGTGAAGTCTGCATTAGCAAACCCAGATATCGTTAAGGGCTTTAAGGCGCATGCAGAGTTGGGTGGATTTGCAAGGTGGGGTATTGAAGTTATTCGTCAGGCCGCAGAAATTGGTGCGCAAGCTAAATTACCAATCTATATCCATTTTGGACAACTTTGGCCTTTACCTGCGGATGGTGATAACGGTATTGATGCGGACACGATACTTGCACAAGTTGTACCTTTGTTGAAGAAGGGCGATATCTTGGCTCATCCATTTACGCGCCATCCTGGTGGTTTTGTAGATCGCAAGGGTAAAGTGCATGGGATTGTTAAAGAGGCTATTGCAAAAGGCTTGAAAATTGATGTTGGTCACGGATCGCATTTCAGCTACAAGATGGCGCAGATTGCACTTCAAGCTGGCATAGTCCCAGATACCCTTGGCGCAGATATGCATGGATACAACACTACGATTCCAAAACCATCCATGGCAGGAACTCCTGATGAGCATTCTGATAAAGACCATATGTTTTTTGGGCAGGTAAAGTTTTCACTGGTATCTGCTATGTCAGCAATGTTGGCACTAGGTATACCCATTGAACATGTTGTAGCAATGTCAAGCTGGAATCCACAACGTTACTTTGGCCTCCCAGATGATATTGGGCACTTAGGAGTTGGCGCTTTAGCAGATATTTCAGTGCTCAATGATGATCGCGGTCGATTCGAGCTTGTCGATAACGAGGGTACTAAGATTATTTCAGATCGTATGTTGACGCCAGCCTTTTGTTTTCGAGATGGCATACGACATGAAGTGAGATCACCAATATTGCCGCATATTTTGGCCGCTTAATTTACCTCTATCAATCAACAAATTAAGTTATGAGTAAAAAACTTCAAGGGGTAGGCGCAAGTGTATTGCGTAAAGAAGACGATCGTTATATGCGTGGGCGTGGGCAATTTGTTGGCGACATCAAAATACCTGGCATGCTAGATGTGGCATTTGTTAGATCCCCCATAGCACATGGATACATAAAAGAGATTCATAAACCCGAGGGTTATCCTGATCGTATTTTTACGATGGATGACTTGCCGGGCGTTAAACCGATTCGTGCTGTATCTGGGCTTCCTGGTTTTAAAGCATCTGACCAGTGGCCATTAGCAAAGGATAAGGTACGTCAAGTTGGGGAGTTGATTGCCGCCTGTATTGCCCCCACTAGGGCGAGCGCCGAGGATTTAGCCCAACAAGTTTATGTAGATTTTGACGAATTACCAGCAGTAGTTGATTCAGTAGTCGCCAGAAAAATACCGTCATCCTTGGTTCATGATGAGTGGGGTGACAACATATTCCTTGAAACATTCGTTGATGGGGATATTGATGCGATTAAGAATGCTCCAATTAAGATAACTAGACATATTCATACTGCGCGTCAGTGCATGTCTCCTCTTGAGGGCAGAGGTGTTGTTTGTCAGTGGGACTCGAGGCTTGAGCAGTTAACCATGTGGACATCTGCACAAATGGTTCATATCAATCGCCAAGGTCTATCTGAATGTTTGGGGATTGATAGTGGGCAAATTAGGGTAATAGCCCCAGATGTTGGCGGTGGGTTTGGATACAAGGGAATTTTATTGCCAGAAGAAATTATTTTGGCAAAGCTTGCTATGCAATTGGGCAAGCCTTTGCGCTGGATTGAGGATCGTAGAGAGCAATTAACTGCTAATGCCAATTGTCGAGAGCATGACTATGAAATTACTGTTTACGCAAATAATGATGGTCGGTTATTAGGAGTAGATTGTGAGGCAACAGTGGACTCTGGCGCTTATTCCTCCTACCCATTTTCTGCATGCTTAGAAGCTGCTCAAGTCAGCTCCATTTTGCCGGGCCCATACAAAATGGAGCAATATCGATGCAAAACTTGGTCTGTAGCTAGTAATAAGGCACCAATTCTGCCTTATCGTGGAGTTGCAAGAACTGGAGTTTGTTTTGCAATTGAACTCATGATTGATGCTATTGCTCGGGAAGCGGGTATTGAGCCAATTGATGTTCGCTTGGCAAATGTCGTACTGCCTTCCGAGATGCCATATGACAACATTACCAAAAAACATTTTGATAGTGGTGACTATCCAAAGGTTTTACAAATGGCTCGAGATTCCATTGATTTAAAAGCTATTCGTGAGCGTCAGTCTACAAATGAAGTGGATGGTAAAAAAATTGGCGTAGGTTTTGCAATTTATTGCGAACAAGCGGCGCACGGTACCAGCGTTTATTTTGGTTGGGGTATTCCCATGGTTCCAGGCTTTGAGCAATGTCATGCACGTTTAAATGCTGACGGTATTTTGGAGCTTTCTATTGGGGCGCATTCTCATGGCCAAAGCATGGAGACCACCTTAGCTCAAGTTGCTAATGAAATACTAGGAATTGACATTGCTAAAGTGAGGTTGGTGCATGGAGATACTGCGAATTCTCCTTACTCTACCGGTACATGGGGTTCTCGCTCGATGGTCATGAGTGGTGGTGCAGTAGCTCAAGCGTGTAAAGAATTAGCAAAGCGGATTAACCAAATAGCGGCAAAGATATTGACTTGCGATGTTTCTGAATTAGATCTTCGTGATGGGTTGGTTTACCGAGGAGATACAGCTTCAATGTCATTGGCTGAGGTCGCTTACATATGGTATCGATCGCCACAACTTTTACCAGACGATATTGATCCTGCTGGTTTGGAAGTGATTGCTGGATATAAAGCAAAACGTGATACAGGCACATTTTCATATGCGTGTCATGCAGTAGTAGTTGCTATTGACCCTAAGCTTGGATCGGTTGACATACTTGATTATGTCATTGTTGAGGATGGCGGAGTTTTGGTAAATCCAATGGTAGTAGATGGTCAAATTATTGGGGGTGTAGCACAAGGAATTGGTACGGCGTTATATGAAGAGATGCCATTTGATGAGCAAGGTCAACCACTCGCATCTACGCTTGCAGATTACATGCTACCAGGCGCTCCCGAGGTGCCTTCCATTCGAATACAGCATATTGAATCACCATCTCCGTACACTGAATTTGGCCAAAAAGGAATTGGAGAGGGCGGTGCAATTGCTCCTCCTGCTGCAATTGTGAATGCTATAAATGATGCGCTTAAGGATATGGGTGTGGAGATCGCAGAGAGCCCTATTAGTCCTAAAAGATTGTTGGCTGCAATTGCAAAAGCAAAATTGGAGCATGTTCAATGAAATCTGCACCTTTTACTCTAAGCACTCCAGTTAACTTGGAAGAAGCCATTGCCTCTTTTAGGGAAGGTGGAATGTATTCCAAGCTTATTGCAGGTAGTCAGTCTATAGGCCCAATGTTAAATCTGCGCCTATCTCAACCTGATAATTTAATTTCTTTAAGAAATTTGCCTGATTTACGAGAAGTCACCGATGTGGGCGATAGTATTTTTATTGGCGCCGGAATTACTCATGCGGAAATTGAAGATAAAAAAATATTAGACCCAAGCAAGGGATTAATGGCCTCTGTTGCCGCAAATATTGCTTATCGTGCAGTCCGTAATTTTGGGACCATTGGAGGCAGCCTTGCTCATGCAGATCCTGCCTCGGATTGGGTAAATTTAATGCAGTTACTCGATGCAAAATTTTTGATAGTAGGTCCGAATGGTAGGCGAGAGGTCGCAAGTAGTGACTTTATGCAGGCAGCTTTTACTACCTGCCTAAAAGAGGATGAAATTCTTCTAGGAGTAAAGATTAGAAAACTATCAGGAAAAGCCAAATTTGCTTATTTCAAATTTTGTAGAAAAGTTGGTGAATTCGCCGAAGCAATAGGGGGAGTGGTGATTGATCCAGAGTTAGGTATAAAGCGTGCCATCATTGGTGCTACAGCGGGCACCCCCTTTTTAATTAAAAATATTGATGCTGTTTTAGGTGGGCATGCTGATGCTATTAACCAAGCACTGATTGAAGCGGGATGTAGTGATGAATATGAATATCAAATGCATAAAACTGCTTTAGAGCGCGCACTTTTACAGGCCAAGCTATGAATAAGATTGATCTTCAGGTAAACGGAAAATTGGTTTGTTTTGAAGGGGAGTCACGCACCCATTTAGGTGATTTCCTACGGGAATCATTGGATCTAACTGGCACTCATTTAGGCTGTGAACATGGGGTGTGTGGTGCCTGTACTGTAGAAATTAACGGTGCACCTGCTAGGACTTGTATTCAGTTCGCTGCTTCTTGTGCGGGCTATCAAATTCGAACAATTGAAGATTTTGATGAGGATGAAGTCATGTTGCAGTTACGTGAAGCATTTAGTAAAGAACATGCCTTGCAATGTGGATTTTGCACGCCAGGAATGTTAATTACTGCTCGAGATATTGTCCTACGGCTTCCAGAGCTGACTGGTCCTGAAGATGAAGGGCGTATTCGCAATGAGTTATCTGGAAATTTATGTCGCTGTACTGGTTATCAAGGCATTGTTCAGGCAATACAGTCAGTCCTTCGGCTGCGTGCCATTAAGGGTAAAAAATGATTGTTAAGGAATCGTTTGAAATGCCTTATGAGATTTCAGCTTCGTGGGAGGCATTTAAAAATATCCCCATGTTGGTATCTTGTATGCCGGGGGCAAGTTTGCAGTCCGATCCAGTGCTAACTGATACTGGCTCAAAAATTGACATATTGTTTTCTGTAAAGCTTGGTCCGATTGTAGGTTCATTTCTTGGTGCTGGAGAGGTGGCATATGACGATCCTCAAAAGTCAGGAGTTTTTTCTGGCTCTGGAGTTGATCGCAAAAGTGGATCTAGGGTCCGTGGTGAGGCTAAATTTACCTTAAGCCCCTCTGCGGATAATCTGAAGACAGAGGTTGCAGTTGTAGTTGATTACAGCCTTACAGGTCCCTTGGCACAGTTTTCTAGGGGCGCTATTGTTCAGGAACTTGCAGCCACATTAACGAGAGAATTTGCAAATAATTTAAAAAGCAATATAGGGTATTTTCGTGATATTCATCATTCACCTATTAATAAAGATGAGTCCTCACATCAAGAGTTTGATACAAATACATTAAATGTTGGAAGTTTGATTTGGCGAGTTTTATTACGGAAGTTCAAAGTATTGTTTCACCTTGGTAGTAAGTAACGTAATTTCTTTAAACATTAACCGGAGATGGCAATGAGTAAATTATTTTTAAAAATATTCTGTATTGTTGGAATTTTATTTGCTACCAATGCAATTTATGCACAAGAGACAATTAAGATTGGTGCGCCACTAGCACTAACTGGCGGCTTAGCAGATGAAGGTAAAAAACAGCAGATTGCTTATGATATGTGGTTGAAGAAAGTGAATGCTGCTGGTGGTATTCAAGTGGGCAATAAAAAAATGAAGGTTGAATTGATCACTTATGATTATCAAACCGATGAAAAAAGAGCCCAATCACTTGCTGAAAAGCTAATTACTCAGGATAAGGTCTCTTTTCTGACATCTCCGTTTGGCTCTGGCCATACAAAAGTGGTTGCTGGCGTAGCTGAGCGTTATGGTATTCCTGTTGTTGCCCCTGTCGCCTCAAGCGAATCAGTTTTTAATCAAGGATATAAAAATCTTTTTGGAACATTAGCCGCCAATAGTGGCATTGTCTCAAACATGGTCACCTTGTTTACCAAACAATATCCGCAAACAAAAAAGATAGCCATTCTTGGTAGGGAAGATGTTTTTCCTAAAGCAATGGCAGCAGAAATGAAGATTTATGCAGAAAAAGCAGGGCTTGAAATTGTATTTAATGAGTTATACCCAGTAGGCACACTGGATCACGCTGCTTCCTTATCTAAAATTAAGGCTGCAAAACCAGATTGGATTTATGTTTCTGGATATACGCAAGATTTGGTTCTTGCTCGCAAGCAAATGAGCGATCTAGGGGTAAATGCTCCGATCATTACGATGATTACTGGACCAGCCTATAAAGAATTCACTGATGCTCTAGGTCCTTTGGCAGAGGGTATTTCAAGCGCTACGTGGTGGCATCATTCTTTAACCTATAAGTCTAAGGATGTATTTGGTTCAACTACCGATTTCTATA
>CANGWT010000028.1 GCA_947457745.1 Burkholderiaceae bacterium
CCGAACAATTCGACCTATCCATCCTTTTGGAAGATTTTGCAGAAGATTTTCCAGATTTGCGGTGTCCGTCTTAGGGTCTAAGGCGGCAAAAACGCTACTTCCAGAGCCGGACATGCAAGGCGCCGAGTTAGGCACTGCCTTATAAATCCAATCTAAAGCTTGCTTCACTTCAGGACACTTCTGCACCGCTACTGCCTGACAATCATTCGACTGATATGAGCTTGGCGATGCAAGAAAGCCATCTATTGTAATCGGAGCATGATCGCGGGTCAATTGAGGGTCCTGAAAAATCTGAGCAGTGGCAATCCCCTTGTTGGGGAAGATCACCACAAAGTCTTGGGTTTCCAAGGAAATGGCCTGTAATCTCTCCCCGATACCCTCAACAAATGCATTTTGGCCAAAGATAAAAAATGGCACATCTGCCCCTAGTTTTATACCGACCTGGCATAGCGTAGCAATATCCAGATGGAGATCCCAGAGTGTGTTGAGGCCGATAAGTGTGGATGCAGCATCAGAGGACCCGCCGCCTAGACCAGCGCCCATAGGAATCATTTTTTTCAAGCCAATTTCAACACCCTGATTAATCTTGCAAAAATCTTTTAAGACTTGGGCGGCGCGGACTACTAAATCCTGTTCTGGGGGGACGCCTGGAATGGGATTAATGCGACGAATCTCATTTTCAGAAATAGGCTTTAAGGTCAGGACGTCACACCAATCAATCAACTGGAAAACAGATTGAAGTTGGTGATAACCATCTTCGCGGCGCCCAACAATATGTAGAAATAGATTGAGCTTGGCGGGACAGTAGATTTCTAAGGCCTTACTCATCAATCACACTTCACTCATTCGGATTATCAAATACCAAGCGGATATCAATTGAGCCAATGTTAGAGCTGCGAGTCATCATGAGTTTTTCTAAACGCTGCGCATTGTTCCAGTTGTAATTTAAGGTCCAACCATCTTGCATGATTTTGCTCACCTGCCCTTTTGCATTTCGCTCAACACTAGCATTACCACCAGGACGAGTTTTCCCGCGCAACCAGTCTGATAAACCGCGAGCAGGTAGCGGTAGTCCTAATGTATTTTGGATCAGAGTGTCAGCATCGATGGCCGTGGTTAATTGACCATCACGCTCTAAAATTGCTTCACCAGGTTTAATCGTAATTTTTGCAATGGATCCACCTACTGGATTACGAATTTCCAAAACGTCGATCAACGCATCTTGAGTCAATGTAAATCCACCTGAGCCACCTTGATTTTTACTTTCGGTGAGTCCAGTAATCTTCACCGCAAAACGACCGTCCCATGTGCCTTTAAGGGCGGTATCTGCTAGTGACCAATCGGGTTTCAAGCGCTTCAAAGTTTCTTTAAGAGTTGGGTTATTGGCATCTAATTGCTGCCCTTTGCGCCATATATCTTCCGCCTCAATTGGGCGATTCATGACCCACAAGGCCTCGCCAATATGTGCAGCAATATCTGCTTCAGGTTTCATATTAAATGCTTGCTGAAGTTGTTCAAGTGCTAATTCATTTTTACCCATGCGAAAGTTTACCCAGCCAAGGCTGTCTAATATAAAACCATCTTTAGGTGAGAGTTGATGTGCTTTACTAATGAGCTTAAATGCTTCTGGTAATTTCTGATTACGATCAGCTAATGAGTAGCCGAGCGCATTAAGACTATTCACATCATTCGGATTCTTGCGCAAGATCTCGCGCAGAGTTTTCTCCATTACATCGGGATATCCCGATTTTTCAGCAGACATGGCGTAGGTATAGAGTAGCCCCGGATCTTTTGGTTCTGGCTTTAATGTTGAAACGATTTCATAGAAAGCTCTAAGTGCTTCTGATTCATCAGTTGCTTTAGCCAACAGTGACTGAATCTGTAGCAAAGTATTTTCACGTTGCGCTAGTGTTTGCTGATTCAAGAGTGAGATGGCGGGTTTGACTGCATCTGACCAGCGTTGATTCAGAATTAAGAGGGTGACGAGCACTTCTTTGGGTTTAGTTTGTTTCGGTCCAGCCAAGCTATCCCAAGTTTGAGCTGCTTGGAGTGCAAGATCGGGCGCACCTGCTGTAATCGCAATCTCCATAGCCCTTTGTGCCAAACGGGGGTCATCTAGCTGGCGAGCGAGCTCCAAGTAGGTTGTGTATGCCAAGCCAGCTTCACCACGCTGAAGAGCGATTTCAGAGGCCAGGACCTCAAATACAGCTTGACCGCTATCCAGGCTACTGGATTTGGCGATGGTATTAGTGGAGAAGAGGCTAAAGCTCAGTCCAGTAGCAAGCAGTAAGGCCCTTAATGAGGACTTTAATGAAAATTTGGTCATAAGCACATTCTAATCCGCGAATCTACAATCCATTTATGCCAGAACTCCCAGAAGTCGAAGTTACCCGATTGGGTATCCAACCCCATTTAGAAGGGCATAGGGTGAGTGCGGTCAAAATTATCGATGGTCGCTTGCGTTGGCCGGTCCCGAGTAATTTAAATACCTTGCTAACTGGCCATAAAGTCTTGGGAATAGAACGCCGCGGTAAGTATCTTTTAGTGGAGTTTGAAGCAGGTTACCTATTGCTGCACCTAGGTATGACCGGAACATTGCGGGTGCTGCCTAGTAGCGACCCCCTTAAGTTACATGATCGGGTGACTTTCGAGTTTGGCAAGCTGAGTTTGCGTTTGCATGATCCCCGAAAGTTTGGAGCTGTTTTATGGCACCCAAAATCCAAAGGACCGATTGAGGGTAATACACTTTTACAAAAACTGGGAGTCGAGCCTTTTTCACCGGAGTTTGCGGGTGAGCTTGGTGCCCAGGTTCTGTATCAATGCTCACGTAAACGGAGTGTTGCTGTGAAGCAATTTTTACTAGCAGGGCAAGCAGTAGTGGGTGTCGGCAACATCTATTGCTCAGAAAGTTTATTCGAGGCTGGTATTCATCCGGCAAAAGCTGCTGGAAAGCTCACGCGTCCACAATGCTCTAGGCTGGCTACTGCAGTGAGATTAGTTTTGAAAAAAGCGATTGCTGCAGGCGGCAGTTCTTTAAAAGACTTTGTGAACAGCGAAGGTGACCCGGGGCATTTCATGGTGCAAACCAAAGTCTATGATCGTAAAGATCAGCCTTGCAAGGTATGCAAGACGCCGATTAAACAAATAGTGCAAGGTCAGCGCTCTACTTACTTTTGCCCCGAATGTCAGAAGCGCTGATCAAGCACTTTGCTACTAAGCTGATAGCTTGGCATGGCAAGGACGGACGCCAAGGCTTGCCATGGCAGAGTATTCGAGATCCCTATGCCGTGTGGGTTTCAGAAATTATGTTGCAACAAACTCAGGTGGTTACTGTTCTGGAGCGCTACCCCCGCTTTATGAAGCGCTTTTCGACGGTAAAGCAATTGGCTGCTGCACCACTAGATGATGTCTTGGCAGAATGGGCGGGACTAGGCTATTACACGCGCGCTCGCAATCTCCACGCTTGTGCCAAGCAAGTGATGGAAGAGTTTGGGGGTACGTTTCCCAATGACCCAGTATTGCTCGAACAGCTCAAGGGTATTGGTAGATCTACTGCTGGTGCCATTGCAGCATTTGCATTTCATGAGCGGGCACCGATTCTGGATGCAAACGTCAAACGAATACTGGCACGATTGTTTGGTATAGAGGGTGCCATCCAAGAAAAAGTAGTAAACGACGAGTTATGGCAGTTGTCTAAAATACTACTTCCAAAAAAAGCTTTAGATATGCCGGTATATACACAGGCTTTGATGGATTTTGGGGCAACCTGGTGTACCTCTCGTAAACCTGTATGTTTGAGTGGGGCAAGAAAATGCCCATTTGAAAAAGAATGCCAGGCTAATCTCAGTAATCAGGTTTTACTGTTGCCTCGCAAAGTCATCAAAGCAAAATCCCCTGAATTCAATTGCGACATGTTGTTACTTCGGCAGGGTGCTTCAGTACTGCTACAAAGGCGCCCTGAAAAAGCCATCTGGGGCGGACTTTGGTCTTTACCTGAATCTGCTTGGAGAACCAAAGAAAAAAGCGCTAAACCTTCGGGCAATGTTGTTCATTTGACTGCGAAGGAATTGTTCAAGCTGGTGCTGCCAGATGAGAATATCCTAAGTATCTTAAAGGGTTGTCACTCAATTGAGCGGGGACTTGAAATTAAACATGTCTTCACACATCGTCGTTTATGGATGCAGATCTGGCATGTGAGCTCAGGCTCTGCCGTGAAATTCACTAGTGATGACTTGAAGTGGGTTCCTTTGCGTCAGCTAGGAAAGTACGGTTTGCCTCAACCAATCAAATTACTATTGCAGGGATTGAATCTAGCTCGCGGTGACGACTTAAGAAATTAATTTGGAGTACGGCCAAATCCTTTTGTGGCAGAAAATGTGCAATGATTCGACTTACAAGATAAACCGAGCGATGCTGTCCACCAGTACAGCCGATGGCGACAGTAAGATAGCTGCGACCATCTGCAATGTAGTGAGGTAACCATTTTTCAATAAATTGAATAATGTCATTTTCCATACTGACTACTTCAGGAATTCTTTCTAAGAACTCGCGAACTGGCTGATCTTTGCCAGACATAGGGCGTAAAGCTTTGTCGTAATGCGGATTAGGCAGGCAGCGAACATCAAACACGAGATCCGCTTCACTGGGTAAGCCTTTTTTAAATCCAAAAGATTCAAAAATAACGGTGAGTCCTTGAGGCTTATCTTTCAGAAGATCTTGAATCCAGGAGCGCAAGGCATGAGCAGGTAGATTGCTGGTATCGATACTGTGCGCTTGAGTGCGCAGAGGTTCTAAGAGATTGCGCTCTTTATCAATAGCCTCGATGAGGGTGGCAGCTTGGGTTTGCTGAGTTTTTCCAGAGAGCGGATGGCGCCTGCGGGTTTCAGAGAAGCGCTGAATGAGTGTATTGGTATCGGCATTGAGGAAAACAATTCGCACTTGATGGTTGCGTCTCAGGTTTTCTAAAATCTGAGGAAGCTCTGCAATTGACTGGCCGCGACGTGCATCAATGGCAACTGCAACACGTTCACTTTTTTCACCTGCTAGCGTAGTGATGAGGCTTTCTAGAAGGGTAACTGGAAGGTTATCAACGCAGTCATAACCTGCATCCTCAAATGCTCTCAGCGCAACTGATTTACCTGAGCCAGAGATGCCGGTAATCAGATTAATTTGCATATTAAATGAGGCGACCTTGTGACTTCGAAGATTCTGCTTCAGCATTCATTTGTAAACGCTGGCGCTCCATAAATTCTTTTAAGGTATCGATACCCCGTAGTTGCAAAATCGTATTGCGTACAGCAGCCTCTACGAGAACCGCTAAGTTGCGACCTGCAGCAACCTGAATTTTGACAGTTCTAATGGCGACACCCAATACATCGATATGTTGGGTTTCTAAAGGTAAGCGCTCAAACTCACCATCGTTACGGCGAACCAATTGCACTATCAAGCGTAATTTCAATTTACGACGTACGGCTGTTTCACCAAAGATAGTGCGGATATCCAATAAGCCCAGTCCACGAACCTCCAAGAGATTGCGCAGAATCACGGGGCAGCGACCCTCGATATAGTCTGGCCCGAGTCGAGCAAAGTCAACAGCATCATCAGCTACCAAGCCATGGCCGCGGGAAATCAGCTCTAAGCCTAATTCGCTTTTGCCTAAGCCAGATTCACCCATGATCAAAACCCCTAAGCCCAGAATATCCATAAATACGCCGTGCATCGTAATCTGGGGCGCGCCAATCTTAGTGAGGTAGGTACGAAGGTGATCAATCACCTCAGCAGCTGATATGACTGTTGTAAAGAGTGGGGTGGATGATCGTTGGCAGAAGAGCTGTAAAGCGGCATCAGCAGCTTTACCGTCAGCCACAATAACGCAAGGTGGCGTTTTAGAGATTAAGTCGAAGATCTGCTCTTCTCGCTGCTGTGTTTCAAGTTGGGCATGATAGTTAATCTCCTGCTCACCAAAAATCTGAATACGGCTTGGGTGAATGAGATTTAAGTGGCCTACTAAGTCTGAGCTGGCCGCGGCAGCTTTAACAGCCTCTGGCGGAAATCGTCTGTCGGCACCTTCTAGGCCGCTAATCCAGGATAGCTTTAGGTCAGAGACATTGTCATCAAAGATTTGCTGGGCGGTAACTCCTTCCAGGAGTAGGGGTTGGGTAGTCAAGTTGAGCTCCACGCTTGTAAGATCTCACACACCTTCTCTGGACTGTCCTCCGACGCAAGTAGCTTACGGGTATCCTGGTCGGATAAGAGTTGTGCAATCGAGGACAGAATTTCTAAATGTTGCTGAGTTGCTTTTTCGGGAACAAGTAAGAAAATGAGCGTAGACACAGCCTCACCATCAGGCGCAGCAAATTCAATCGGCTCTTGTAGTTTGACGAATGCAGCAATTGGCTGTTTGAGTCCCTTTACACGACCATGTGGGATGGCAACACCGGCGCCCAGTGCAGTAGAGCCTAAGTCCTCACGCGCATTTAAAAAGCCAACAATTGCTTCTGCTTCAAGGCCCGCTTGTTTGGCGAAGAGTTGCCCTACGGCCGCAAATGCCTCAGCCCGATTCTTGGAGGGGCTATTTAAGGCAATACGGTCTAAAGCGAAAAGATCAGTCAGGGCATTCATATCACTAGATTATAGGTGTCCTGATGCTAGGGATTACTCAAAATGTTTTTCGTGGTGATGATCTTGAATTTTTTCTTTGTGCTTTACAACTTGACGCTCTAGTTTATCGACTACTGCATCCATAGCATGATAAAGATCTGCGTTATGCGCTTCGGCAAAGAGTTCCTTGCCTTTGAGGTGAATAGTGATCTCAGCTGCTTGACGTAAATCTTTTTCTTTGGCGTTATCGACAATCAGAAATGCGGTGGCATCTAAAACGTGGTCAAAGTGTTTACGAATTTTTTCTAACCCAGCTTCGAGGTGGGAACGCATGGCTGGAGTAACTTCAACATGACGGCTATTAATTTTCAGATTCATCAGCAGCTCCTATTCATAGAAAAACAAAATGCGTGCGCAAAGAGTTACCCGGGGTGCGCAGTAGGCCCCTGTAATGCTGTCCTTGTTTATGCAGAAATGAACTTCATGAGCCTCCAGCGTATCAGCGATTTTGCTGAAAACCAAGGGGGCAGATCATGTTTATTTAATAAATACTCTAAAAGCTCTGAATATTTACATGCGGAAGTTTTCGCCTAGGTAGACTCGTCTGACGGCATCATTCTCAATAATTTGGTCTGGCTTACCTTCCGCTAAAACGCTACCTTCACTGATGATGTAGGCGTGATCACAAATTCCCAAAGTTTCTCGAACGTTATGGTCGGTGATGAGCACGCCGATCTGGCGGTCTCTTAAGAAGCGCACAATCCGCTGGATCTCTCCAACCGCAATTGGGTCAACGCCAGCAAATGGCTCATCTAATAAAATGAACTTAGGCTGGGAGGCAAGAGCCCTAGCAATTTCAACGCGGCGGCGTTCTCCGCCAGATAGTGAGAGCGCTGGGTTATCGCGGAGATGGCTAATTTGAAGTTCGCCTAAGAGTTCATCTAAGCGATGTGATATGTCGGCCTTGCTTAATGGTTTTCCACCTTGTACTTGCAGTTCTAATACGGCTTGAATATTTTCAGCGACATTGAGCTTTCTGAAAACAGAGGCCTCTTGCGGGAGGTAAGACAGACCCATGCGAGCGCGTTCATGAATGGGTAGGTGGGTAATATCAGCACCGTCTAAAATAATTTGACCGCCATCGAGGGGGACTAGGCCAACAATCATGTAGAAAGAGGTTGTTTTGCCAGCGCCATTTGGCCCCAAGAGTCCCACAACTTCGCCGCACTTGACTTCGACTGAAACATCCCGCACTACCGTGCGAGATCCATAACGCTTTTGAAGGTGCTGTGCGCTGAGGGTTGCTGGCTTTTGAGTGCCGCTAGAGTCCGTAATCATCTCTCTAGTGTAGCTTTTCTTCTTGGCGAAAGGATGGTTCTAGCTAGAGGCAAGTCTTCTGCTTTGGCGTTCTCTGGTGGGAAGACTTGATAAGCCTGGCTTACGTCATCATATTCAATCTTCCAGCCATCTAGTTGATCGACCATCTGCATATTGCGAAGACGTTTCAAGGAAGAGTTACCGGTCAGAGTGAGAACCTCAGTTTTGGCGTTGTAATTCACTGCTTGGCCGCGACCTTGCATGAACTCATCTGCTGGACCTTCACGTCTTTGTCGGAAGCTGGCGGTAGATTTAGGATTCCCCTCAACATCAATGTACTCATATCCTTCGGGATCGACTTTGATATTGCCTTTTTCGCCCGTAATTAAAATGCTACCTTTAATCAAGAGCACTTCACCATCCAGCTCATAAACTTGTTGTACGTCATTCACAGAAACCTTTTCTGCTTCCAAAACAATGGGTTTATCTTGATCGGCTTTTTCAGCACGAGTAGTAAGACAAGCCCCCAGTAGCGCAAACGCTATTATCAATTTTTGCATTAGCTTCATTGCTGCGCTCCAGGTTGAAGGCGCTCGATACGACCTTTTACTTGTCCAGACAACACCATGCTTTGTTCTATATTGTTAAATACGCCGCCATCAGTTGAGCGCATCACAGAAACCCCTTGCTCTAGCGTAATGGGCTTATCTGTTTTAATAATGTCATCATTAATGAGTACTTTGAAATAAGAAGAGCGCGCAAGCATGCGCGGTCTTGCAGGTTCACTTGCTGTAGCAGCTTGTTGCGGTCGAAATATTTCGGCGTTATCAATCAGATCCAAAATCGTTAGGTCGCCATCTAAATGACCCTTGTCTGCTTTGACGGTCACCGGTGACTTTTCAGGTGGGAATAAACGGATGCGCGGTGTTTCAATATCGATTGAAGCGTCATCATCGTAGTGAATCACTTTCTTACCTAGCACGCGATATTTGGTATCGCCAGATTCATTGAGGGCGGATAAGGCGCCATTGCTAATAATGTAGTCAGGCTCATGCAAACGAACGCGCTCAATAGCAGACTTTTCTGCTGGCGTATTCTTCTTGACCAGCCAAAAAGTGACAAGGGTTAGCGTACCCATCAAGATCAATGGCATCAGGCGTAACAAGGTACGCCAAATACTCAATTTAATATTTTGGGCATTCAGTTCCATTACGAAATGACCTTAAGCACGCGCCTGAGCAAGTAATTCCTCATAGCGGTTTTGCGCCTTCAAGATCAAATCACAGACTTCACGTACCGCGCCACTCCCGCCGGACCGAGTGGTGACAAGGTGAGCAGTTTCTTTCACGGCATCATGCCCTTGTGCTGGGCATATCTTCAATCCTGCAGACTTCATCATTTGAAAATCAGGCCAGTCATCGCCCATCACTGCACAATCGCTAGGCTGTAGTCCGAGAGATTGCAGTATCTTTTTTAAGGCTGCGGCTTTATCTTCAACACCCATGTGTACGTGCTTGATACCGAGCTCATCGCAACGGGCCAAAACCATTTTGGAGTTGCGCCCTGTAATGATGGCCGTCGGAATGCCTATTTTTTCCAATAATTTAATTCCCAAGCCATCTTGAATATCAAAAGCTTTCAGGGACTCTTTGCCATTTTCACCAATAAAAACTTGGCCATTGGTCAAGACGCCATCAACATCTAGCACGAGAAGTTTGATTACCCCAGCACGATCCCAAGCCTGTGGATATTGGCTTAGAGGGTTGGTGTTATGAGTATGAAAGGCGCTAGGCATGAGAAAGGGTGAGTTGAAGATTGAAAGGTGGCTGGCTTAAATAACCTTGGCGGCAAATAAATCATGGAGGTTGAGTGCCCCCAGTAATGCGCCTGCCGGATCGGTTACTACTAAATGATTGATACGATGCTTTTCCATCATCTCAATAGCTTCCTCCGCCAATAGCTCGGGAGGAATCGTGCGGGGTGCTGAGGTAATCGCATTTTTTAAAGTAAGACCATCTAAATTGGTGCTCTTCTCAAGGAGGCGACGCAAGTCACCGTCAGTAAAGATGCCAGCAACTTGATTTGATGCATTTAAAGTAACCACCATACCCATGCGCTTGGCAGTCATCTCGAGTAAAGCATCTTGCAGGGAAGCGGAGATTGCAATCTTAGGGGTCTCATCAAAGCTGCGCATGACTTCACTGACATGCATGAACTGCTTGCGACCTAAGCGGCCGCCTGGGTGTGAGCGCTGAAAATCTTCTGCCTGAAAGCCCCGAGCATCTAGAAGGGCAACAGCTAGGGCATCACCCATAGCGAGAGCCGCGGTTGTGCTGGTGGTTGGGGCAAGGTTAAGTGGGCAAGCTTCTTTCTCAACGCTGGTATCTAAATGGGCATCAGCTAGTTTTGCCAAAGAGGAATTTGGTGCGCCAGTCAGTGCAATTAGTTTTGCTCCAGTGCGCTTGACGATAGGCACGATGGTGAGTAGTTCATCAGTCTCACCGGAATTGGAGAGTGCAACAAAGACGTCATCACGGGTCACCATCCCTAGATCGCCATGACTTGCTTCCGCGGGATGAACAAAAAAAGCGGGAGAGCCTGTAGAGGCAAAGGTGGCGGCAATCTTACGAGCAATATGCCCTGATTTGCCAATTCCAGAGACGACGATGCGACCTTTACAGGCATGGAGCAGATCAACCGCCAATACGAGGGCATCAGCGTCTGCACCTTCAAGGCGATCGCGCATGGTGTGCAGCGCAGCAGCCTCAATTGTGAGGGTGTCGCGTGCAAGCTTTAGGGTTCGGTCACGAGTCTTAGCTATCATGGGGTGAGTATATGCCGTCAGTCCTTCAATTAACTCTCATCTTGTTGGCCTCAGGAGTGGCCGGGGTGCTTATTTTCCGCTATTTTGGGCTACCCCCTATTTTGGGCTATCTGGCCATTGGTGTCTTGATTGGGCCACATGCCCTTGGTTTGGCCAATGATTCAGCCACAGTGAAGTATTTAGCTGAATTTGGCGTGGTTTTCTTGATGTTCTCAATTGGTCTGGAATTCAACCTCCATAAGCTTCGGGCCATGCGGACTATTGTATTTGGCTTGGGCGGTAGTCAGGTCATTTTGACCATGCTGCTGGCAGTCCCAGCCAGCCTCTTGATGAACTGGATTTACCCTATTTCTTGGCAGGCTGCTATTGCACTGGGGGGCGCATTAGCAATGTCCTCAACAGCTATCGTTACCAAACTCATTTCCGAGCGATCCGAGATTGAAACTGAGCATGGACGCAACATCATCGGTATTTTGCTCTTTCAGGACTTAGCGGTAGTTTTCCTGTTGATTTTGTTGCCTTCGCTTGGCAAAAATCCCGGGGATCTGTTTTTAGCACTGAGCGCAGCATCGATCAAGATTGCCGTTGCCCTGATTCTCATTTTCGTTATTGGTCAAACCTTAATGAGTCGGTGGTTTAGCTTGGTTGCTAAGTTACGCTCCCAAGAATTATTCATGCTCAATCTATTGCTCATTGTTTTAGGTATGGCGGGGCTTACCGAGCACTTTGGTTTATCACTAGCGCTTGGCGCTTTCTTGGCCGGGATGTTAATTGCCGAAACGCCTTATCGCCATCAAGTGGAAGAAGACGTTAAGCCCTTCAAAGATGTGCTCTTGGGCCTCTTCTTTATCACCATTGGCATGCTACTGGATTTTGAAGTGATTTATCAACAGTGGATGCTAGTTTCGCTCTTATTAATTGGCCCCTTGATTTTTAAGTTCGGCATGATTGCTTTACTGTCCCGTGCTTTTGGTTCAAGTCCTGGCATCTCTATTCGGACGGGCTTGTGTTTAGCGCAGGCTGGTGAATTCGGTTTTGTACTCTTAAATCAAATTGATGGTTTAGATTTAATTGATCCAGCCTTAAGTCAGGCAGTGTTAGCAGCGATGTTGTTATCGATGTTTGGCGCACCTTTCTTAATTCAATATAGCGATCGTATTGCGATGCGTTTTTCTAGCAATGAATGGTTGTTGCAATCGCTGGCACTGACACGTGTTGCGGCAAAAAGTGTCCGTACGGAAAACCACGTAGTCATTTGTGGATTTGGTCGCTCAGGCCAAAGCTTAGCCCGCATGCTCGATCAAGAAAAAATTCCTTACATTGCATTAGACATGGATCCTGATCGCGTAAAGGAGGCCGCCGCTGCCGGAGATAACGTGGTCTATGGCGACGCTAGTCGAGAAAATTATTTAGTAGCTGCCGGCCTGTCAAGAGCAAAGGCAGTAGTGATTACTTATGCGGACACACCAGCTAGCTTCAAAGTGTTGCATCAAGTTGAGCACTTGCGTCCTGGTATGACAGTATTGGTACGTACCAAAGATGATGCAGATTTAGCCAAGTTGCAAGCAGCTGGTGCGACCGAGGTGGTACCAGAGTTGATTGAAGGTAGTTTGATGATGGCGTCTCACGTCTTACTGATAATGGGTGTGCCTATGCGTAAGGTAGTGCGCCGTATTACCGGTGCACGTGAAGCTCGTTATAGCCTTTTGCGCGGCTACTTCCGTGGCGTTAATGATGAGGTGGATACCAAGGAATCGTGGCGCTTACATTCAGTTACTTTGCTACCTGAGTCGGCCAGTATTGGACAGACTCTTGAAGAGTTGCATCTTGAAAATGAAGGTGTGAGCGTGCAGGCAGTCAGGCGAAAAGTGGGCGGCTCTGACTACGTTAAATTAGAGCTCACCCCAGACTTGCGTTTGCAAGCCAACGATATTTTGGTGCTGTCAGGCAATTCAGAAGCGACTGATTTAGCCGAATCTAAATTGCTTGGATGACCTCATTCGACTGACTCGGTAGAATTCTTTCCCTTTTTCTTTTTGATAGGCGCTGATTTACGAACTAGCAGTGGTGCCAAGTAGTGACCGGTAAAGCTAGCCACATTCTTTGCAACTTCCTCGGGCGTGCCAGTAGCAATAATCTGCCCACCACCAGCGCCACCTTTGGGCCCTAAGTCAATAATCCAATCTGCAGTTTTGATCACATCTAAGTTGTGCTCAATGATCACGATCGTGTTGCCTTGTTTCTTCAAGGTCTGAAGAACAGTCAGTAACAATTGAATGTCATGGAAATGCAAGCCAGTAGTTGGCTCATCCAAGATGTAGAGGGTTCTGCCGGTATCGCGTTTGGAAAGCTCTAAAGAAAGTTTGACGCGTTGCGCCTCGCCACCAGATAAAGTCGTGGCACTTTGACCTAACTTCACATAACCTAAGCCTACATCGAGCAGGGTCTTGAGTTTTCGTTTGACGATTGGAACAGCTTCAAAGAATTCATGGGCTTGTTCGATGGTCATCGACAGCACTTCATGGATATTCTTACCTTTGTAACGAATGTCTAAAGTTTCACGGTTGTAGCGTTTGCCGTGACAGACATCGCAAGGAACATAGACGTCTGGTAAGAAATGCATTTCTACTTTAATAACGCCATCACCTTCACAGGCATCACAACGACCGCCTTTGACGTTGAAAGAAAAACGTCCCGCTTCATAGCCGCGCTCGCGTGCGGCGGGTACGCCACAAAAGAGTTCTCTGATGGGTGTGAATAATCCAGTGTAAGTGGCTGGGTTTGAGCGTGGGGTTCTGCCAATCGGAGACTGATCAACGCTGATGACCTTGTCAAAATTTTCAAGACCTTTAATAGCATCATGCGCTGCAGGTTCCGCATTCGAGCCATAGATATGATGTGCAACCGCATGGTGCAATGTGTCATTAATAAGGGTGGATTTACCAGAGCCAGATACACCGGTGACACAGGTTAACAAGCCGACAGGAATCTTGGCGTGAACAGATTGCAAGTTGTTGCCACGTGCGCCAATAATTTCTAAGAACTTGTCATTTACTGGAATGCGTTTTTCAGGAACTGCGATCCACTCCCGACCTGATAAGTAGGCGCCTGTGAGAGATTTAGGATTGGCCTCTACTTCTGCAGGAGTACCTTCGGCTACGACTTCGCCACCATGTACACCCGCACCAGGGCCAATATCAATTACGTAGTCAGAAGCGCGAATCATATCTTCATCATGTTCAACTACCAGCACACTGTTGCCAAGGTCACGCAAATGCTTCAGAGTGCCGATAAGACGATCGTTATCACGTTGATGCAAACCAATAGAGGGCTCATCTAATACATACATGACGCCTGTGAGACCAGAGCCAATCTGTGATGCCAGGCGAATGCGTTGAGCTTCGCCACCAGAGAGGGTATCTGCACTGCGCTCCAGTGAGAGGTAGTCTAAGCCAACATCGTTTAGGAATCTTAGACGTGAACCAATTTCTTTCACAATCTTATCGGCAATTTCTCGTTTGGCACCTTTGAGCTCTAGCGCTTCAAAATATTCTTTAGCTTCTTTCAAGGGCAGTGCGCTGATTTCATAAATTGCGCGGGATTGCTTGCCATCACCCACTTTGACAAAACGCGCTTCTTTACGCAAACGACTGCCACTACATGCTGGGCAGGTCTGTACATTTTGATAACGTGATAATTCTTCTCGAACGGTTGCTGAGTCAGTCTCGCGATAGCGGCGTTCAAAATTAGCAACAATGCCTTCAAAGGCATGTTGACGAACGCTATTTTTGCCACGTTCATTGATGTATTCGAATGGAATGGTGATATCACCAGAGCCTAGCAAAATCAGATCTTGTTGTTTTTTACTGAGGGTCTCAAAGGGTTTCTCGACATCAAACCCGCCATGCTTGGCGAGTGTTTGTAAGAGCTTGAAATAAAACTGATTACGACGATCCCAGCCTTTAATTGCGCCAGAGGCTAGTGATAGGTCAGGGTGAGCAACAATGCGCTTGGGATCAAAGAAGGATTGATGGCCTAAGCCATCACAAGTAGGACATGCGCCCATCGGATTATTAAAAGAGAAGAGGCGCGGCTCAAGCTCTTGTAATGAGTAGGAGCAAATTGGGCAGGCAAACTTGCTGGAGAAAATCATCTCCTTGCCAGTATCCATATTGACAATCATGGCCTTGCCCTCGGCAAGACGGAGAGCGGTCTCAAAAGATTCCGCTACACGCTGCTGAATATCTGGACGCACTTTAATACGATCTACGACCACTTCAATTGAGTGCTTGTCGTTTTTCTTTAATGCTGGCAATTGATCCACTTCAAAGATCTCTGCCTTAGCTGTATTGGTTGTTCCGCCACCAGAGCGTACACGAAAGCGGACAAAGCCTTGCGCCTGAAGATCTTGGAATAAATCTACGAACTCACCCTTACGCTCACTAACCACGGGAGCCAAGATCATGAGCTTAGTATCTTCTGGCATAGCTAAAACGGTATCGACCATTTGAGAAACGCTTTGCGCCTCTAACGGCAGATCGTGATCTGGGCAATGCGGGGTTCCAGCGCGTGCAAACAACAAACGTAGGTAATCATGAATTTCTGTAACCGTACCTACGGTTGAACGAGGATTATGGCTAGTAGCTTTTTGCTCAATCGAGATTGCTGGGGATAGCCCTTCAATCGTATCGACATCGGGCTTTTCCATCAGTTGTAAAAATTGGCGGGCATAAGCAGATAAGGACTCTACATAGCGACGCTGACCTTCGGCATACAGGGTGTCAAAAGCTAATGAGCTTTTGCCTGAGCCAGATAGGCCAGTCAAAACGACTAATTTCTCTCTAGGGATATCTAGATTAATGTTTTTGAGGTTATGGGTGCGGGCACCGCGGATCTTGATTTCGTTATTCATGATTTTTTAGCGTAACTTGTTAATATAGCTCTTTCCCATGAATTCTTCTGAACTTCGCTCCACTCTGGCCTTAGC
>CANGWT010000029.1 GCA_947457745.1 Burkholderiaceae bacterium
CACAGCATGGCATAGCTCATGTACCAAAGTGTCTAACAACTGAACGGGATCGTCTAACTTAGGTGATATAAAGATCTCATTAACTCCGCCACCAGAGCGCTCGCGCGGCCAGCATTGCCCCAGAGTTGTTCTAGGACTGCTAGAGGCTGGAAAACCACAAGATACTCTCACTGGAGGTATGGCATATCCCGCCTTTGAAAATACCGGCTCCAAATGTCTTACAGCGTCTTCTAACCAAGATTCTCTTACGGAGTGTTGCTTCATTTGTCGATCACTTAATCAAGCTTAATATTGGCGGATTTGATTGCTTTATCCCAATAAGGCAATTCTTTTTTCAGTAAGGCATCCATCTGTGAAGGCGTTAGATAACGCAGCTCTACACCAGCAGCATCTGAGCGCTCTTTTACTTCAGGTAAAGCAAGACTTTTCTTAACAGACTCGGTCAGCTTAGCAATGACTGGGGCTGGCGTGCCTGCTGGCGCATATAAAGCCACCCAAGATTCCAATTGGAAAGTAGGCAAGCCTGCTTCAGCAGTTGTAGGTACATTCGGCATACCGGGGTGACGGCTTTTACCTGTAACAGCCAGGCCTTTCAATTTGCCACTCTGTACGTGCTGCATCACCGAAGGTGGTGTCGTAATAAATACTTGCACCTGACCTGCCAAGACATCCTGTATTGCAGGACCAGAACCCTTGTACGGTACGTGAACGATATCCACACCCGTATTTTGTTTAAAGATTTCAGTGCCAATATGAGATACCGACCCATTACCCTGCGAGGCGTAATTGAGTTTTCCAGGATTGGCTTTAGCGTAAGCAATCAATTCTTTTAAGTTATTCACAGGTACCGAAGGATGCACCGCAATCACATTCGTAGACACTGTCAGGAGCCCAACTGGAGAAAAATCTTTAATTGGATCCCACGGTAATTTGTCCATCAAGGAAGGGTTGCCAACGTGGTATCCAGAATAAGAAATCAATAAGGTATATCCATCGGGCTTGGCCTTAGCAACATATTGATAGGCAGTGTTTCCGCTGGCACCTGGCTTGTTATCCACAATCACTGGCTGACCAATCACCCGAGTTAAGGGCTCACTCAATAAACGCGCCGAGGTGTCCACTAAGCCTCCAGGCGGGTTCGGAACAACCAAGGTAATTGGTCGATCCGGGAATGCTTGGGCATGAACGAAGTGAGAACCTAATACAATGCTAATGATGACTAAGGAACGGTAGATGAGTTTGATTGATTTCATATTGATCTCCAGAAACTGGGTTTTATTTGTTGTTTGAGACGAATTATCGCTGCCCTACTTTGACATTGCCAAAAATGGCCTGAGCTTCACGCGGTAAGCAGCGCCAGTAACGCTCATTTGAGGGTACGATGCCACCCAAGGCTGCAGCAGCCTCCCAAGCCCAACGGGGTTTGTATAAAAATGCGCGTGCCAAAGCGATTAAATCTGCATCCCCTTTTTGCAAAATATCTTCAGCTTGCGCAGGCTCGGTAATCAAGCCAACTGTCATCGTCGGCAAGCCCGATTGGTCTTTTACGATCTTGGCAAATGGCACCTGGTAATTTGGCCCAATTGCAATTTTTTGCAATGGAGAAATCCCCCCTGATGAAATATGAACAAAATCACATCCCAAGGGCTTTAGTCGAGCAGCAAAATCACCCGTCTCTTCGGGAGTCCAACCACCCTCAATCCAATCGCTTGCAGAGATGCGGATACCTAAAACACCTTGATAAACCTTTCGTACCGCCGCAAATAATTCCAATGGAAAGCGGATGCGATTTTCATAAGAGCCGCCATATTCATCTGTACGTTGATTGGCGATTGGAGACAAAAACTGGTGCAACAAATAGCCATGGGCACCGTGCAACTCAATACCATCGATCCCAATCCGCTCAGCCCGCTGCGCCGCAATCACAAATGCGGAAATGAGCTCGGTTAATTCTGTTTTTGAGAGCTCATGCGGCAAACGCTCATCCTTCAACTGCGGGATGGCTGATGGCGCAACCATGTCCCAGCCGCCCTGCTCCTTAGAGAGCAATTGACCGCCAGCCCAAGGGGTTGCGCTCGAGGCCTTACGGCCAGCATGCGCCAGCTGAATAAACACGGGAGTGACTGGGGCTAAACTCCGGGCTCTCGTGAGCTTGTCTTTCAGGGCCGCCTCTGTGCGGTCGTCCCACAGACCTAGGCATGCTGGGGTAATACGTCCCTCAGGTGTCACACCGGTGGCTTCGATAATGAAGAGTCCTGCGCCACTATTCAGGAGATTGCCCCAGTGCATTAGGTGCCAATCCTGGGCCTCTCCATTGACTGCAGAGTATTGACACATTGGTGCCACAACCACGCGGTTTGATAGGCTTAGAGGCCCCTTAGGGGAACTTAAAACATAACTGGAGAATAAAAGACTCATTTGCTTACCTTTAGGGTCGAAAAAAACGTCAAACTAGCTAAAGCGATAAAATAGATTCAGTAGAATAAACGAGACCACAAATTTGTGCGGGATCTAGCCCAAACATCTTTATTGAACCTAAAACCAGAAAACAGAAGACTAAGTAAATCACCATGAGCGCACCCCAAGCTTTTACATCAAAAGAAGATATTGGCCATTTCGTTGGCGGCAAAGTCGTCACCCCGAAAGATGGTCGTTTCGCCGATGTTTTTAATCCTTCCACAGGTGCTGTCGCAAGACGCGTAGCCCTAGCTAGCCGCAAACAAGTTGATGAGCTTGTAGCAAATGCTCAGGCAGCATTTCAAACTTGGAGCCAGACCTCCCCATTACGCCGTGCCCGTATTATGTTTAAGTATCTTGAGCTACTCAACGCAAACCGCGATGAATTGGCTGCCATCATTACTGCAGAGCATGGCAAGGTATTTACCGACGCTCAGGGTGAAGTTACGCGCGGTATCGAAATTGTGGAGTTCGCCACCGGCATTCCAGAGCTACTCAAAGGTGATTACACCGAGCAAGTGTCTACCGATATCGATAACTGGGTAATGCGCCAGCCTTTAGGTGTAGTTGCTGGCGTGACGCCATTTAACTTCCCTGTCATGGTGCCAATGTGGATGTTCCCAGTGGCGATCGCCTGTGGCAACACCTTCATTCTGAAGCCTAGCCCTACGGATCCATCTGCATCCTTGTTCATGGCCAAGTTACTAACTCAAGCTGGCCTACCTGACGGTGTATTTAACGTAGTGCAAGGCGATAAAGAAGCGGTAGACGCCTTGATTGAGAATCCCGATGTCAAGGCAGTAAGCTTTGTAGGCTCCACCCCCATCGCCAACTACATCTATGAGCGTTGCGCGCATTTCGGTAAGCGCTCCCAGGCCTTAGGTGGTGCTAAGAATCACATGGTGGTGATGCCTGATGCTGATATCGATAAGACGATTGATGCTTTAATTGGCGCAGCCTATGGCTCTGCTGGTGAGCGCTGCATGGCAATCTCAGTAGCGGTTTTGGTGGGTGATGTTGCTGAGAAAATTATGCCAAAACTCATCGAACGCACCAAAACCTTAAAGGTGAAGAACGGTATGGAGCTCGATGCAGAAATGGGGCCAATCGTTACCAAAGCAGCCTTAGAGCGCATCACTGGCTACATCGATAGCGGCGTCACTTCCGGTGCAAAGTTATTAGTAGATGGTCGCGGTTTGAAGGTAGCAGGGCATGAGAATGGCTTCTTTATCGGCGGCACCCTCTTTGATAAGGTTACCCCAGACATGAAGATCTATTTAGAAGAAATCTTTGGACCAGTGTTGTCTTGCTTGCGTGTAGCGAACTTTACTGAAGCACTTAATTTAGTGAACTCCTGTGAGTTTGGTAACGGTGTAGCATGCTTTACGAGCGACGGTAATATTGCCCGTGAATTTGCTCGCCGCGTGCAAGTGGGTATGGTTGGTATTAACGTACCTATTCCAGTTCCAATGGCTTGGCATGGTTTTGGTGGCTGGAAGAAATCCCTCTTTGGCGATATGCATGCCTACGGTAAAGAAGGTGTTCGTTTCTATACTAAACAAAAGAGTGTGATGCAACGCTGGCCTGAGGGTATTGCAAAGGGTGCAGAATTTGTGATGCCGACTTCGAAGTAATTGCTGTTCCGCAGAGAGTATCTGCAGATAATGATAGCGACCCTTGGGTCGCTATTTTTTTATCATTCATTTTTAATTTAGTAGTGATGCTAGGCAGGAATAAGATAACGCCTCTCAATAGCGCGAGCGAACAATACAATGACTGATACCAGGGCCAGATAGACTAAGGCCGCCAAAAAATAGGCTTTAAAAAATTGGAAGTTGGTCGCGGCCAACTCTTGTACCCGAGCAAAGAATTCGGTGTACTGAATCAAGAAGGCAACCGAGCTATCTTTGAGATTCGCAATCACTTGATTCGTTAATGCTGGAATGGATAGTCGAATCACTTGCGGCAAGGTAATCAATTGAAAAATCTGCACGGAATTAAATCCTTGTGCGCTAGCTGCCTCTAGTTGACTCTGATCCAAACCATTAAAGGCTGTCTTGAGATATGCCGCATTGTAAGCTGCCACGTTCAATGTAAAGCCAATGAAAGCGACTGTGAATGGAGAGAGTCGAACGCCCCACTGTGGCAAGCCGTAATACATTAAGAACAACAAAACAATTAAGGGCATGCCGATAAAAAAGGAGATATAAGAATTGATAGCTCTACGCACGTATTGCTTTTTACTCAGCGTCAGATAAAACACTACGATGCCTAGAAGTAATCCTGAAACGCTAATCAAGCCCGCCAATTGCAAGGTCTTCACCAGCCCCGTCAAAATCAAAGGCATCTGCTCCGTGAGATCACGAACGAAGGATGACCACCCTCCCACTAACGTTTCTCCTCGGCGCCAAAGAAAGCTTTGATATCTGGATCGGAATGTTGACTCAATACATCGATTCGATCATCAGCCCTAATGACACCACGATCCAGAAACATCACGCTATCTGCAATATTACGTGCCAAATTAAGGTCATGGGTCACGCAGATCATCGTGATCCCCTCACCATGCAAGCGGTTGATGAGATCAGCAACATCTCTAGACATCACAGGGTCCAGTGCTGAGGTAGGTTCATCGAGCACCAAGACTGCTGGATCCATAGCAAGTGCGCGGGCAATAGCCACCCGCTGCTTCTGTCCGCCAGAAAGCTGCGAGGGATATTTGTCTTGATGAAGCGTCATCTCAAAATGGGATAGCTCTAGGAGGGCTTTTTCTTTAGCCTCTGCTTTACCCATCTGATGCAATTTACGCAGACCTAATGACACGTTCTCTAACACGGTGAGATGACTGTAAAGGGCAAATTGCTGAAATACAAAACCAATTTGCTTACGCAGCTCGCGGACATCCACGTCAGGATGTAATACTTCCTTGCCTCTAAAAATAATTGATCCGGAGGTGGGCTCAACTAAGCGATTAAGGCAACGCAATAAAGTGGATTTACCAGAGCCAGAGGCCCCCATCAAGACCCGAACATCGCCCTCTTTTAAATCCAAGTTAATGTTGGATAAGACAGTTTGCCCATCAAACTCTTTTACCAAATCCCTCACTTGAATTAATGCCACAGGATTACCTTTTTAAATAATGAAGTGCTGGCGCTCATGCTGGAGCCATGCCTGGAATTTGGAAACGCTTACTCAGCAATTGAACACCGACTAAGCAAATTCGGTAAATCAAGAAATATAAAATGCCCACAGCCAGATAGACCTCTACGCCACGTAGCGTCGTTGAGGTGAGTGTCATGGCTTGCTTGGTAATCTCCGGAATCCCCACCGTATAGGCAAATGGAGAATATTTGAGCACTGAGGTGAACTCATTGACCATACCCGGCACTGAAAATCGTAGCATTTGGGGTAACTCGATAAACCTGAGCACTTGTATACGAGTCATTCCCATAGCCTGGGCAGCAATGACTTCAACAGGATCTACAGAATTAAATGCCCCCCGAAATACCTCTGCCAAATAGGCAGATGCCACCAGACCCAAACTAAGTGCCATCGCCATCAAAGGCGGAACCTTGAACCCAACCCCCGGCAAGCCAAAGTACACCATAAATAACAGAACTAAAACTGGCACGCCCCTAAATACATAGGTATAGCAGTCAATCAGCGAGCTTAGCCAGGGAACATCAAAACGGCGTAGGCTGGCTAAAAATAAGCCGACTACTAAACCCGTTAGTGAGCAAACGAGAGTTACTAGAACTGTATAAGAAATGCCCTGAGCTAACTGGGCAAGAATATCCAGAAAAGTCACAGGGCAGGCTTTCGACTACTCAATGGAGTCTTAATGAGAGGTGATTATTTCATCCACTTATCAAGAGTGGCTTTGATTTTTTCTGGACCCAGTTCATTAAGGTACTTATCAAAATCATCGCGCAGTTTAGAACCTTTAGCAAAAGCAAAACCTAGCTTATCAAAACCCTTAAATACGTAGCTACTCTGAATCGGTAACTGCAGTTTATTTTCGTAATTCAGGAATACCGGCTCTTCAATGAAGGCTATATCCAAATTACCATTCTGCAGATCAGTAATCACTTCTGCGTATGAGGGATAAAGCTTAACCTTGCTTAATGAATAATAGCCTTTGGGCTCCAGCTCATTCTTAATGAGATCATCGTAAGCCATGCCACGTGGATAGCCAATGGAGTATTTCTTCAATTGATTTAAATCAGTAATCTGAATATTTTTATTCTTCATGCTCACAAGATGCCAGGCATTGTCATAGTAAGGCTGAGAAAAATTCATGACCTCTTTACGTTTATCAGTAATAGAAATTCCTGAGAAAGCCACATCAGCCTGACCGCTAGAGACAGCACCTAACATTCCAGCCCAATCATATGGCGTTACTTTTAAAGTACATCCACGGGACTGGCAGAAGCCCTGGAAAATATCCATATCTACGCCAGCGATCTGCCCTTTGTCATCAAATAACATGGGGGGAGATGCAGGAGAGACAGCAACCTTAATTTCTTTGTTATCAGAGGACTTGGAGCAAGCCACAATGGTGAGCGCTAGAACAGCTGCAAACAATGCCAGAAAAAAACGTTTCATGGGTACTTCTCCTATCCTAATCAATGGTGATATCCAGAATCTGGGTGCTCACCAAGTATAGGGGAATTAGGAGGGTACTGGCTACTGCAGGGTGTTTTTGAAGGCCGGCATCATAGGCATTGCCATCACCTCAATCCCCTCATCGCGCAAAGCCTCAGCTTCGTCTAGGGTAGTTTGACCGCGGATACTGCGCTCAGGAGATTCCTTATAGTGAATTTTTCGAGCCTCTTCGGCAAAAGAAGTTCCAACGTCCTCAGAGCGCCCCATCAGCTCACGCATGCCCTTTAAAAACGCTGCCTGGACTTGCGCCTCTAACTGAGAATGATCACTACCTGTCAAAGCAAGGACATCACCACTCAAAGTGCCACTGACACCAGCAGGATCTGTTACGGCTGAAGTAGCGACGGCAAGTTCAGTGGAAGTCGAGGTATCTTTACTAGATCCTGATTTAGCAATATGTGGTGCCGAAGGCATCCGGGAAATCTCTGTACTATCGCAAATAGGGCACGCCAACATCCCCTTGTCTTGCTGGGCAAGACAATCCGCCTCAGAGGCAAACCATCCCTCAAAGCGATGTGACAGTGGACAGGCGAGGTTATAAACTTTCATAAAACCTATATAGGGGCAAAAATACCAAATTCAATAGCCCTATTTTAAATGGATTATGGAATTAGCTAGAGATAAGCGTAGGATGAACTAAGCCACGTCGATAACGATCCAACCAATAGGTCGCAATTGTCGTTTTGACATCTGTGATCTCTCCCCGCTCTACCCACTCTAATAATTGCTCCAGAGGGGCGGCAAATACATCTAAAAACTCTTCATCATCTAAGTGACTTTTGCCGGAGACCAAACCCTCAGCTAGATAGATATCAATAAATTCCGTCGAATACGAAATCACCGGATGAATACGGCGTATAAAACTCCATTTACTTGCAGAGTAGCCCGTCTCTTCCTCAAGCTCTCGTTGTGCACAAAGCAATCGATCTTCACCAATCTCCAACTTACCCGCAGGAATCTCAATACAGGCCTTTGCAATCGGGTAGCGATATTGGCGCTCCATCAGCACCCTACCATCATCCAAGATCGCCAGAATAGCAACTGCGCCAGGGTGAGTAAGATATTCACGTACCGCCTGATTTCCATCTGGCAGACTGACTTGATCGCGCTTCATACGCAAAAAGATACCACCGTAAATATCCTCACCGGACAAGCGCTCCTCCCTCAAATGGGCATCGCCAATAGGTAGGTCTTTAAATGATTTTTCAGTCATTGCGCATCTTCCATTAATTAAGCATCCATCATACAAAATCTACATGACAGAAAAGCAAAAGGCTCCTACGAGGAGCCATTATTGCCAGCCGCATAATGAAGCCGCCTATGAGCCTAATAGGGTGCGGCGCATTGCATCTAAGCAAACAGCCATCAGACCGGCTGGGAAAATCCCTAGAGCCAGAACGAAAATCGCATTCAAGCTCAACAGTCCGCGTGCAAAGCCAGATCCAGTAATCTCAGCAGCATGCTCTTCTTTTGGCTCATCAAAGTACATCACCTTCACTACTCGCAAGTAGTAGAAGGCGCCAATCAAGGATGCGAGCACTGCAATAATTGCCAAGAAGGTATGCTCACCATCAACCAGAGCTTCAAGTACGCCAAGTTTGGCAGCAAAGCCTACTGTTGGCGGAATACCAGCCAAAGAGAACATCATGACCAAGCCAATGAAGGCAAACCAGGGGTGACGCTTATTTAAACCCTTGAGGTCGTCAATGGTTTCGCAATCATGGCCCTTGTGTGACAACATCATGAGGAGGCCGAAGCTACCTAAGGTGGTTAATACATAGGTAATAGCATAGAACATCGATGCACTAAATGCATGGTCATCAAATACGGATAACATACCGAGCAATACAAAACCCATTTGCGCAATCGCAGAATAAGCCAGCATCCGCTTGATATTGGTTTGCGCAATGGCGGTGACGTTTCCTACTACTAAGGATAAAACGGCCAAGATCACCAGCATTGGCTGCCAATCACCCATCAGCGGCAAAAGTGTGTTTACCAAGAGTCTAAATAGCAGGGCAAATGCAGCTAGCTTAGGTGCAGCTGCAATCATTAGAGTCACTGCTGTTGGAGCACCTTGGTATACATCAGGCACCCACATATGAAACGGCACAACGCCTAACTTAAAAGCCAATCCAGAGACAATAAATACCAAACCAAAGGCCATAACTAAATGATTGACGCGGGGATCAGCTACCGTTCTGAAGATCTCAATTAAATCCAGCGAACCTGTTACGCCGTAAAGCATTGACATACCGTAGAGCAAGAAACCAGATGCCAGAGCTCCAAGAATGAAGTACTTAATGCCAGCTTCAACGCTCTTTTCGCTGCTATGACGCATCGCCACCAAGGCATACGTTGGCAAAGCCATCAGCTCCAGACCCAAATAGAGTGTGAGTAGGTTTGCACCGGAGATTAATACGCACTGGCCTAACAAGGCTAGTAAAGCTAAGACAATGAAGTCAGGGCGGAATAATGCGCGATCAGTCAGGTACTGCTTTGAATACACCAAGCTCACCAATACCGCACCACATGAACAAGCTTTCAAGAGATTGGAGATGGGGTCTGACTGAAACAAGCCATTCATGGCTACGATGGATACATCCCCCATGCGACCTACAAATGCAAAGATCAAATACACCAATAAGATGATCGTAAAAAAATAAACAAAACCAACGCCACGTGGCGTATGGAATATATCCTGCTCTTCTCCAGGGTTCGCTGGCTGACGCTCCGGTACATAAACACTCGCCACCAACAAAAGACAGGTGACTACCAGTAAAACGAGTTCCGGCAGGACGGCGTATAGGTCAAATGCTTGCATTAGCTTTTACTCAGAGTTTGCTGACAGCAACATGCTGCAACAGATTAATCACGGCTGGATGAATGATGTCGGTAAAAGGCTTTGGATAAACACCCATACCGATCACACAAATAGATAGCACTGCCATCATGAAATACTCGCGTGCATTGAGATCTTTTAATTCCTCAACATGCTGGTTAGTAATCGCACCAAAGAATACGCGCTTGACCATCCATAAGGAGTAAGCGGCGCCCAGAATCAAAGCAGTGGCTGCCAAGGTACCAATCACGAAGTCGTAATCGACAGCAGCCAGAATCACCATGAATTCACCCACGAAACCAGAGGTTGCAGGTAGTCCACAGTTAGCCATCGACATTAAGACTGCAAATGCTGTAAACGCAGGCATGCGGTGTACAACGCCTCCGTAATCTGCGATTTGACGGGTATGCATGCGGTCATACAACACACCAATAGAAAGGAACATCGCGCCAGCAACAAAGCCATGAGAAATCATCTGCACAATACCGCCCTCGATACCCAGGGGGCTAAAAAGGAAGAAACCGAGAGTGACAAAACCCATATGCGCCACTGATGAATAGGCAACCAGCTTCTTCATATCTTTCTGAACTAGCGCTACTGCACCAACGTAGATCACAGCCACTAAAGATAAGAAAATGATGAATGGCCCAAGATACTGGCTTGCATCTGGCGCAATTGGTAATGAGAAACGCAAGAAACCGTAAGCACCCAGCTTCAACATAATCGCAGCCAATACTACAGATCCGCCAGTTGGCGCTTCAACGTGAACGTCTGGCAACCAGGTATGCAAAGGCCACATTGGTACCTTCACAGCGAACGCCATGAAGAATGCAAAGAATAGGAGAATTTGCTCAACGATGTCTAGACGTGCGTTATGCCAAGCCAGGATATCAAAGGTATTCGTCACGTTATACAGGTAAAGCATGGCAATCAAAGTCAGCAATGAGCCTAGCAAGGTGTACAAGAAGAACTTAAATGCCGCATAGATACGGTTATGACCACCCCACACCCCGATGATGATATACATCGGAATGAGAGTTGCTTCGAAGAATACATAAAACAGCAAAGCATCCAAAGCAGCAAACACACCAATCATCAATCCAGATAGGATTAAAAAAGAGGCCATGTATTGCGAAACCTTCTTATCAATCACTTCCCAAGCTGCAATTACTACTAAGATGTTGATGAATGCGGTCAAAACAATAAACCAAACTGATATACCGTCGATACCCAAGTGGTAGTTAATGTCGTAACGCGGAATCCAACTCATCTTTTCAACAAACTGCATACCAGGGTTGGCAATATCAAATTCCATCACTAAAGGCAGAGTAGCAATAAAGCCAAGAACAGAGCCCACGAGAGCCAACCAGCGAACGCCAGCAGTCGGCTTCTCCGAACCGTAGAACAAAATAATAATGCCGAAGAAAATCGGGATCCAGATGGCGAAAGAAAGAGTCATGATGGCTACTTAAGTAACAAAGGCCTAGCGAACAAAAGGCAGGTAAGCGTATAAAACCCAAGCTAGCAAGACCGCTAAGCCCGCAATCATTGCGAAGGCATAGTGATAGAGATAGCCGGATTGCAAATGGCGAATAGCTGTGGAAAAGCGCCCTACTGCTTGCGCACTACCGTTAACCAAGAAACCATCGATAGCCTGTTGATCACCGCGATGCCACAAAACGCCACCGATCCATAACAAGCCCTTAGCAAATACCGCCTGGTTTAGATCGTCGAGATAATACTTGTTATCCATCAACTTCTTGATTGGTGCAAATGCTTGGGCTACTACACCAGGCAACTTCGGAGCCCAGAGGTAGCCAATCGCTGCAGTCAACACACCCAGAACAACTAAAAGCAACACTGGCGAAGTCAATGAATGCATTGCCATCGCAATTGGACCATGGAACTCTTCAGCAATTTCTTTCATAGCAGGATGCTTGCCAATATCCACAAAGATAGAGTCGCCAAAGAAAGTGCCAAACAACAAAGGTGTGATCGTGTAGTAACCAATGATGACTGATGGAATCGCCAGCAAGATCAAAGGCAAGGTTACAACCAAGGGTGACTCATGAGGTTTTTGACCAGGAGCTAAACCATGATGAGCATGATCGTCACTGTGCTCTGCATGGTCATGATGGTGATCGTGTGCGTGAGCATCTTCATGACCCCAGCGGGCTTTACCGTGGAACACATAGAAGTACAGACGGAATGAGTACAGGGCCGTTACAAAGACACTGGTCATTACCGCGAAGTAAGCAAAACCAGATCCAGGAATATGGCTAGCAGCTACCGCTTCGATGATGGAGTCTTTTGAATAGAAGCCCGAGAAGAATGGCGTGCCGATCAATGCTAGGCTACCTAACAACATCATCAGGCAAGTGATTGGCATGTACTTCCAGAGACCACCCATCTTGCGCATATCTTGCTCATGATGCATACCTAAAATCACACTACCCGCAGCCAGGAATAAAAGCGCCTTGAAGAATGCATGTGTCATCAAGTGAAAGATGGCAACTGGGTAAGCAGACACACCTAAAGCAACCGTCATGTAACCCAACTGCGACAGTGTTGAATAAGCCACCACGCGCTTGATGTCAGTTTGGACTATGCCCAAGAATCCCATAAAGAGCGCAGTAATCGAACCAATCACCAAGATGAAGCTCAAAGCCGCATCAGATAACTCAAATAGAGGTGACATACGTGACACCATGAAGATGCCGGCAGTTACCATGGTTGCAGCGTGAATCAATGCGGAAATTGGGGTCGGGCCTTCCATGGAATCTGGCAACCAAACGTGCAATGGGAATTGAGCTGATTTACCCATCGCACCAATGAAGAGGCAGATACAGACTACAGTTACCAAGTTCCAGCCAGTGCCTGGCAATGTTTGCGCAGCCAAAGCGGTATTCTGAGCAAAGATCACGTCATAGTTCATCGATCCAGTGCTAGCCAACAAGAGACCAATACCAAGAATGAAACCAAAGTCGCCAACACGGTTAACCAAGAAAGCCTTCATATTGGCAAACACAGCCGATTGACGCTCATAGTAAAAGCCAATCAGCAAATAAGAAACCACACCCACTGCTTCCCAACCGAAAAAGAGTTGCAAGAGGTTATTACTCATCACTAGCATCAACATAGCAAAGGTAAAAAGTGAAATGTAAGAGAAGAAGCGGTTGTAACCCTCCTCACCTTTCATATAACCAATGGTGTAGATATGAACCATTAGAGAGACAAAGGTCACTACACACATCATGGTGGCTGTCAGCGGATCAATCAAAAAGCCAATATCCAGATTGAGCTCACCCAATTGCATCCAGCGATATACCGTACCGTTGAAGTAGAAACCATCCATAACCTGTACGAGTACAAAACAAGACAGAACGAAAGCGATCATCACGCCTAGAATGGTTACGAACTGGCAAGCACCGTTACCGATCCGATTACCACCCAATTTGGTGCCGAAGAATCCAGCAATAGCAGAGCCAAATAATGGCGCCAGCGGAATGACACAAAGAATAGGAAGAGTTAATGTCAATTGCATGACTAGCCTTTTAGGTGGTCAAGGTCTTCAGCATTGATGGTGTCCACCTTACGGAAGAGAACAACCAAAATTGCCAAACCGATTGCCGCCTCAGCAGCAGCCACAGTCAAAATGAAGAATACGAATACTTGACCAGCCATATCCCCCAGGTAATGAGAGAAGGCTATAAAGTTCATATTCACCGAGAGGAGCATCAATTCGATTGCCATTAAAAGCACGATGATGTTCTTACGGTTTAAGAAAATACCAATCACGCTAGTCGCAAACAAGATTGCGCCGAGTACCAAATAGTGAGCCAGGGTAATAGTCATTTCTTTTCCCCACGGGTATCTTGCTTTGCGGCCATATCAGAATCCATCTTGACGATGCGCATACGATCGGCAGAGTTCACGTTCACCTGCTCATGAATATTTTGTGCTTTCGAATCCTTGCGATTACGCAAGGTCAATGCGACAGCAGCAATAATGGCCACTAACAGAATGACGCCAGCAACCTCGAAGGCATAAACATAGTCAACGAAGATCAACATGCCTAAAGCTTGTGTATTGCTGGTGGCCATTTCTTCAAGCATTGGCTGTACTGGAGTACTAGTACCGATAAAGCTGCGAATCAAGACGATAGACAGCTCCAATACGATGACTGCACCCATCAAGAACGCTACAGGAAGGAATTTCTTGAAATCGCGACGTAAATGCTCAAGATCCAGATCTAGCATCATGACCACGAAAAGGAAGAGCACCATCACAGCGCCAACGTAAACCAGAATTAAGGCTAAGCTTAGAAACTCCGCTTTTAATAGCATCCACAGGCCAGAAGCGCAAAAGAAAGCGAGAACTAAAAAGAGTGCGGCATGCACTGGATTACGCGCAGTAATCACACGTAATGCTGAGAGCACTAAAAGGCCAGCGAAGGCATAAAAGAAGGCTGCAAATAAGGTAGAGGTATCGAATGTCATATGTTCTTGTGCTCGACTCGATTAACGATAAGGCGCATCAGCTGCGCGGTTAGCGGCAATATCTTTTTCATACTTATCACCTACTGCCAAGAGCATTTCTTTTGTGAAATACAAGTCACCACGTTTTTCGCCGAAATATTCAAAAATATTCGTTTCAACAATGGCGTCGACTGGACAAGCTTCTTCACAGAAACCGCAGAAAATACACTTCGTCAAATCAATGTCATAGCGGCTGGTGCGACGCGTACCGTCATCGCGCTCAGCTGTTTCAATCGTGATTGCGTAAGCAGGACAAACTGCTTCACACAGTTTGCAACCAATACAACGCTCTTCACCATTCTCATAACGGCGTAATGCATG
>CANGWT010000030.1 GCA_947457745.1 Burkholderiaceae bacterium
AGAAAGAAATAACTCTTCGATTTACTATCAAATGATCTCAGTGCCAAAGCCATCAGAGATAAAACACCACCCTCACCTTTGTTGTCGGCTCGCATCACAAATAAAACATACTTAAAGGTCACCACCAAAATTAATGACCAGATCATCATTGCGATCACACCAAATAATGCCTCTGGCGAAAACGGGATGCCGTGCTTAGGATCAAAACATTCTTTGAGAGCGTACAAAGGACTAGTGCCAATATCACCAAACACTACGCCAATTGCGGCAAGCATCATCGTCGCAAGACCTTTTTTATGGCCGTTGTGATCGTCATGCAGATCAACTGGCTTTAATAAAGTCGAATTCGAAAATTCAGGGTTGCTAATTGACATTTGAAAGCCCTTAGTGAATGTTGCGTGGCAATATGTTACTCCTTATGCACACTGACTCTACAGTCTTTTTTCAATGAAAAAATAGCCTTGTTAAGTGCGATTTCCAGGAATAGCTCGACAGAGGTGGTCAAAAAATGGTAGAATCATTGCTTCAGACGCGGGGTGGAGCAGTCTGGCAGCTCGTCGGGCTCATAACCCGAAGGTCGTAGGTTCAAATCCTGCCCCCGCAACCAAACAGTAGAAGGCTTCTAAGTCAATTGGCTCAGAAGCCTTTTTGCTTTTCTGGGTCATATATTGGCCAGCATGAAGATCTCAAAGCATTCAACTCATCACGCAGTTAGCGCCAAATGTGCAATAAATGCAGATCTGTTTTCTCCGGCTTTTTTTGCTTTTGCATCTAATCTAGCCAAAACTTTTTTTGGTAGCGTGATATTTATTCTCTCAATTTCATCCGAAAGCAATGCTGGATCAATTTCTACAATCGCCCAAGCCCAACCCTTATATTCTTTTTTCTTTTGCAGATCTCTTAAGGAGCTAGGCTTTGGTATTACTTGACCCCCATCTAAAGCCATCTCAATCCAGAGCTCTATCGCCTCTTTGGCCTGATCTATTGCTTCATCAAGACCACTATCAGCAGCAGAAAAACAACCAGGTAAATCTGGGACAACAACTCCCCATGCGTTTTTCTCGCTTCCTGGCTCAATCGCTATTGGATATTTCATCTAAGACTCTCCCTTTAATCTGGCTTGTTTCAGTATTTTTTCTATCAACCCCACACCCAAGTCTTTCTTTGGATGTGGGATGCAGACATGGCCAGACTTTGTTTTATGGGTAAACATGTGATGCGATCCCTTTGTCCTGCTCAACACCCATCCGTCGCCCTTCAAAAGCTCAATTAGCTTTTTGCTATGCATTGATCTCCCTTATATTATACACACCATACACACTTTAATTGCTCTAACTTGGCTCTCGATGCCATAGTCGCCTGATATCCTGTCGCCAAAACAGCAACTTCCCCTGCTTACGTTCTGATTTAGCCGGAAATTCCCAAACCTGTGCACCAGTAGTTGGTGTTTGATAAAACGGAATGTTCATACTTTGGTATCGGGCAGTGACTGTTGGGTGTGGATGGCCGTATCGATTGCGATAACCGTTCTGTGCAAATGCTTCATCGGGACTGAGTGTCGTTAAAAGTTCTTGAGATGAGGATGTTTTACTGCCGTGGTGTGGTGCCATGAATATCAAATTCTTATTCTTTAAATGATTGAGAGCTTTTTGGGTTAAGCGCTCGGTAATTTCAGTCTCACCCTGCTTTTCAACATCACCCGTTAACCAGAATGAAGTTGCCTGGTTGCGAACCTCTAAAACGCAACTGACTTCATTAGGCTTTCTGGGGTGTAGATCCTCAAAAATCGTGCGCTCATGTGGATGCCAAATATGAAAGTCAACCCCATCCCAAGACCATTGCTGACCAAAGCGACAGGGAATCGCAGGTATTTTCTTTTCATCTAAATTGGCGAGTAATGGATTAGTGCTTGGCAAGGATCCCATCATGGAATCGAAGCTGACTTCTTTAAGTAGAGTTGCGGCACCTCCAATGTGGTCGCTATCACTATGACTAATTACCAGCAAATCAATGTGATTGATTCCCCTACCCCTTAAATACGGCAGGATGATTCTTTGACCGGCATTATCTTTTCCCTGAATGGGTCCGGTGTCGTATAGCAGTCGTTTTGTTTTGGTTTCGATCAGGACTGCCGTACCTTGGCCGATATCAAGCACCGTTGCGCGAAACTCGCCTTTTTCCAAATGGGCATTAGTCAACGGCTGAATGAATAGGGTTGCGCACAATACAAGACCAGCCACTCTTGATGGCCAACTCTCTTGAATAGATCCAGGACGAATCGCTATGATGATTCCGATAGTGGATAAGCCTATCGCCCACCAGGCTGGCTGACTAGACCAAGCGATTGCCCATTTCCAGCTAGCCATCCATGCAAGCATTATGGCTAAGTAATCCATCGTGGCATGTGCTGGTATCAACAACCATTTACCAATGAAGTCAGGCAACAATGCGCCAGTAATAGCTAGGGGCGTCACGATGTAACTCACTATAGGAATAGCAACAGCATTTGCTAGCGGCGAAACGATTGAGACTTGATAAAACCAATACAAGGTTAAAGGTAGAAGTGCGATGGTAACGACCGCCTGAACTCGGCAAGCTTCGCGAAGCGCTTGAACAACTCTATCTTTCCAATGAACCTCTAGCTCTCTACCAGTAGGCAGCCCCAGTAAACCATCAGAATTTTGCATGGCATACAAAATCGCCGCTACCGCTCCAAACGAGAGCCAGAACCCCGGCGTATAGGGTGCCATTGGATCAATAACTAGTACAAAAAATAGAGCCCACCACCAAATATCAAATGAACGAGGGTTTCTACCGGACCATAAGGCAAAGGCAACCACTCCCACCATATACATTGTTCGCTGCGCCGGAATCTGAAAGCCTGCCAACCACGCATACACGAAGGCTGTCAAAAAACCCACTGCAGCAGCGACCTTTCCTACAGGAACCCACAGGGGCAGTGAATTGCGACGCCAAACTAATGTTGCGAGCATCGCACCAAATCCAGCCAACATCGTGACATGAAGACCCGATATGGAGATGAGATGTCCAATACCAGTAGCATTGAATACACGCCAATCTTCTTGGTCGATTGCATTTTGATCGCCCATTACCAAGGCAGCAATCACTCCGCCGTAACGAGCATCTTTTGGCAATAAGCGCTGAATCTTTTGCCTTAACTTCCAGCGCTGATACTCCATGGCCAGAGCAAATTCTGTAAAGGTAATATCTTTTTCAAGAATTAACTTTCCTGATCTGACTGATCCACTGGCACCAAAGTCTTGATGAAAAGACCAACGCTCAAAATCAAAAGTATGCGGATTAAGAGATCCATAAGGTCTTTTGATTTTGACCTTAAATTCCCAACGCTGACCTGGAATAACTTCTGGTACATCCTGAGGATTACGCCAAGCGGGCTGCCAACTCAAATAGATCTGCGGAGGAAATGATTCAATCCTCTCACGCCCAAAAAATGCCTGATCCACCTCAAAAGAAAACTTAGCGCCACTAGGAGAACTCTGTGGCAAGGCATTGACTCTGCCCTTGAGAATAAGATCCTTACGTTCATGCTCGATTGAAAGAACATGAGCTAAACGACTGTGTGCATAATGCGCATTCCAAGAAAATCCCAGAGCGAAAAAACAGACGACTATCAATGCGGTGCTTACATGGCGATATTGGATCAATGCGTAATTGACATAAATACCCAACAAGGAGAAGGTGATAGTCGCTAGAGATATCCAGCGCCAATACTCTGGCATAGTAGGTAAAAATAGAAGAAGCGATCCCCCGGCGATAAACGCCGCAATATTGATGCGCAAGTTCTTAAGAAGCGGACTGTAGGTTTGGGTTGTCAGTCATGAGGGATGACCAACGGGGTAATGCATGCATAGCGTTTTGCCAAACTGCTTTTGAAAACACTTCTTCACTGATTCCACGAATACCCGCCAATTGCTGCCCAATCCTAGGAAGTAAAGCAGGCTCATTAAATCGACCGCCCTCCTCCTTAAGCCAGGCTGGCGGAATATCCGGTGCATCAGTTTCAGTAACAATGCTTTCTAGTGGCAGCTCTTTTAAGAGACGGCGAATCTGCAATGCTCGCTCATAGGTTGCAGCACCACCAAATCCCAACTTGAATCCCAGCTCAATAAATTGCTCAGCTTGCTGATGACTACCATTAAAGGCATGCGCGATACCGCTAGGCACTGTTCTTTTACGGAGAGCTTTCAGAATGGCATCTTGAGAACGACGCACATGCATAATCACTGGCAATTGAAATTGCTGTGCCAAGTCCAATTGTTTGTGAAAGAAAAACTCTTGACGCTGGGGATCGAGTCCCTCGACAAAATAATCTAAGCCAATTTCACCAATACCCACAAATCGAGGATCCTCTAATGATTGCTCAATTTGATCTTTAAGAACATCGATATCACTCTCTTGAGCGCGATTGATATAAAGCGGATGAATACCTAGCGTATAGACCAATCCTGGTATTTGATGGCTGTACTGATTTACTAAATTTTTGGCTGGTGTCCAATCAGAAGCCTGAACCGTAGGCAGCAAAATAGCTTTAACGCCTTTATCCGCCGCACTTGAAACAATCTCTGGGAGAGTATCTCTGAACTTCGGAGCATCTACATGGCAATGGGTATCCACCCACACAAGCTCTTTATTCACTTCGCTCATTGTGCGAAGGTCTTTAATACTCCGCGCTCTAAATGCAAAATCCGGTCACAACGTTTCGCGCGAATAGGATCATGGGTCACGATCACAAAAGCAGTGCCCTGCTCACGAGCAATGTCTAACATTAAGTCAAATACGGCGTCGGCTGTTTCAGTATCAAGATTACCCGTCGGCTCATCAGCTAGAACACAAGAGGGATTACCAACCAGTGCACGGGCCACTGCAACACGCTGACGCTCACCACCAGACAATTCGCCTGGCGTGTGCTGAACACGCTTTGCCAGACCAACTGCGTGCAACATCTTGCCTGCTCGCTCCATAGACTCTTCATTACTCAAGCCACGAATACGTAAAGGCAAGGCGACATTTTCAACAGCACTGAATTCATCTAGGAGATGGTGGAACTGATAAATAAACCCTAGGCTGTGATTGCGTAGTTGATCTAATTTACTGATCGGCAATTTGTGGAGATTCTGAGCAGCAAGCATCACAGTACCAGCGCTGGGGGTATCTAAGCCACCCAATAAATGCAACAAGGTACTTTTACCTGAGCCAGAAGATCCTACGATGGCGACCTTCTCGGAAGCACTCACCTGCAAATCAATTTCTTTTAAAACATCAACTGCAGTTGGCCCTTTGCCATAGGTCTTTGCTAGACCCGATGCACTCAAAATGATTTGATTGAGATCACTCATAGCGCAAGGCCTCCGCAGGCTGAACTTGGGCGGCTCGTCGACTTGGATACAGGGTAGCCAATACGGAGAGGCCAAAAGCCATCAAGCCCACCGTAACTACATCAGACAAACGAACATCTGAAGGAAGTTCGCTAATGAAATACACATCGCGTGGCAAGAAGCGCACTCGGAAGATGGCTTCAATTGTAGGCACAATCACATCAATATTTAAAGCAATCAGGAGACCTAAGCCAACACCAGCTAAAGAGCCTAGTAGGCCAATCGCTAAACCTTGCACCAAGAAAATGCGCTGAATGAGACCCGGACTCGCGCCCATCGTTCTTAGAATAGCAATATCAGCCTGCTTCTCATTCACCGTCATCACTAGGGTGGATACCAAATTAAAGGCAGCAACTGCAATAATCAAGGTCAGAATGATGAACATCATCTTTCTTTCTGTTTGAACGGCAGCAAACCAATTGCGATTCGAGCGCGACCAGTCGCTCACCCACAAAGCTTGCGGTACAACTTGGGCCAATTCAGAAGCAATCTCTGGTGCACGCTGCATATCATCGACCTTCACGCGTAAGCCAGATGGATCTTGCAGACGCAATAAAGCAGCGGCATCTTTCCAATGCATGATGGCTAAAGAGCTGTCGTATTCATAATGTCCGCTGTCCACAATGCCAACCACTTGTAATGTTCGCATTCTGGGCATAGCACCTGCTGGAGTGAGATCACTCTCTGGCACGATCAAATTAATACGATCACCAAGGCGAGCGCCAACCATATTGGCAAGCTGTGCGCCCAAGGCAACACTGAACGTACCCGGCTTGAGATCCTCAATACTGCCAGTAACAAACTGTTTAGGTAAATCAGAGACTTTGCCCTCTTCACTTGGCAATACTCCACGAATAGACACGCCACGCATCACGTTCTCACGACTGAGTAAGCCTTGCGAGCTGACCATCGGAGCGACACCCACTACGTGGGGCTGGGCAGCCACTTTGAGAGCAATAGGCTCCCAGTTGGCTAAACCATCTGGAGCAGTAATTTCAACATGAGAAAGGACAGACAACATCCGGTCGCGCACTTCCTTCTGAAAGCCATTCATCACCGAGAGCACCACAATCAGGGCGGCAACGCCTAAAGCGATACCTGCGGTGGAGATTCCAGAAATAAAAGAAAGGAAGCCATCACGTTTACCCACCGTCTTGCGACGCTTGGATCGGGTATAACGTAGGCCAATTTCTAGCTCAATAGGAAGTCTCAACATAGTCACAGTTTAGTGAATTAAGCGAGCAAACCGATGGATTCTGTAAATGCCACCTAAAATCAGGGGAATGACTGCCAATTTGACCTCCCGAACAAGTTCTTCGCGACGCTTTACCCTGATGGTCTCGGGGGAAGATGCTATTGACGCTGGATTAGAGCGGGATACCCCGCCCAGCGGACTTCCGCAAGAGCGCTTTCTACTGGGTGATTGCCTGCCGATTGCCCCAGTTTTGCTATTAGGTCAAAGCGACTTAGCAGTTAACCCCAATGAAGCTATTGCCTGTCTACAGCCAGTCCACCTTCATGCCACCCGGGATCATTTAATCCTGATGGCCCAAAGTCAGATTGATCTGACAGCAAATGAATCCGCCAACTTGCTACAAGTTGCCCTCCCCTTCATCGAAGAAGATTTTAGAAGTAAGGTGTTATTCCAGGGCCAACGTGATTGGTTTATTTCAGCGGGTCCATTTGCTAGCCTTGCAACGCACTCTATTGATCAAGCGCATGGTCGCAATATTGATTGGTGGATGCCACGCGATACAAACGAGGCTGGCATTGCTAAGCTCTGGCGCAAACTGCAAAATGAAATTCAGATGCTCTGGCATATTGACCCAGTCAATCAGGAACGCGGACAGGGCGGACACCCAAGCATCAACTCCTTATGGATTAGCGGTATCGGCAAACTAGCTGATATTCAGACTCCCTCGTTGCTTCAGAATGTAGATCGTATTTATGGAGATCACCCCCTCTTAGCTGGGCTAGCTAAATACCTTGCGATCCATCAACAGCCTGAAATTGATTTCTCAAAGTTACACAATACTTTTGCATGGATTGATCGTCCCGAGAGTATTTGGGATAACTTGAGAAGAGCTCTTGTGAGTAATGAGTTAGATGAAATCGAAGTGATCGATTTTCCTAAGGGTCAAACTCGCCACAGAATATTCACAGCCAAGGACTTAAATAAAAAGTCATGGGCTTTCTGGAAAAAATCAGAACCCTTAGCTTGGCAAGCAATCATTTCAGTATGAGCCTATTCTCTCAGCGCCCTTTCTCTGATCGCACGGCTAGCTGGTTGCAGCAAAGTGGTCTGCACCCATTATTAGCAAGACTATATGCAGCTCGCGGCATTGATAAGCCAGATGAACTCTCTTTAGATCTAAAGCAACTACTCTCTCCAGTAGAACTGAAAAACTGTATCAGTACTGCTACCCTACTAGCCGATATTTTGGACCGCAAAGAGTCTATGCTGGTAGTGGCAGACTATGACTGTGATGGTGCTACCGCATGTGCTGTTGCTCTGCGTGGATTAAAGATGTTAGGTGGGCCAGATACCCCCATTCAGTTCTTAGTGCCCAATCGGTTTACGATGGGCTATGGACTAACACCAGAGGTAGTGGAGTTAGCCGCTCAGCAAAATCCCAAGCCCAAATATCTCATCACAGTCGATAACGGTATTGCCAGTGAGGCCGGGGTAGACCGAGCTCGCGAGCTCGGGATGGAAGTCATCGTGACTGACCACCACCTGCCAGGTGATCGACTGCCCAAAGCCACTGCAATTGTTAATCCCAATCAACCGGGTTGTAGCTTCCCAAGCAAAGCGCTGGCTGGTGTTGGCGTCATGTTCTACTTGCTGGTTGCTTTACGAGCTGAGCTTCGTCAACGCGGTAAATTTACTGCGCAAACTCAACCCAAGATTGAGAACCTATTGGATCTCGTGGCTTTAGGCACCGTAGCGGATGTGGCACAGCTTGATCGTAATAACCGCATCTTGGTTTCTAATGGTCTGAAACGTATTCGTGCGGGAGTATCTCAAGCAGGTATTCAGGCGCTGTTCCAGGCGGCTGTGCGCGATCCTCGTAAGGCTAATACCTTTGACTTGGGTTTTGCTATTGGCCCTCGCTTAAATGCAGCAGGACGTCTGGCAGACATGACTTTAGGTATTCGCCTATTGATTTGCGATAAGCCCGAAGAAGCTATTGAACTAGCCTACGAACTTGATCGCATTAATCGTGAGCGGCGTGTCATTGAAGGCGGCATGCAAGAAGCTGCTCTCGCTCATCTTGCTGAAGATCAATTAGCCGGCACCATGGCAGAGCGTTCCAGCATCTGCCTTTGGAATGCAGAGTGGCACCAGGGCGTGGTTGGCATCGTGGCCTCTCGTCTGAAAGAACGCTTTAATCGTCCTGCGATTGTCTTTGCTCCAGCTGATGGTGCTAGCGGGGAAGAGTTGCGTGGTTCAGGTAGATCGCTGACAGGCTTTCATCTACGCGATGCCCTAGATATTGTTTCTAAGCGCGAGCCTGGCTTAATTCTGAAGTTTGGTGGCCACGCTATGGCGGCAGGCCTTAGCATTAGAAAAGCCGATTTTGAAAAGTTTGATACCGTATTTCAGCAGGTTGCCAATGGCTTACTGAATGATGAGTTGTTAGAGCGTCGTCATATTCATGATGGCCCACTAGATCTATCTGAATTCACACCCGAAACCGGCGATCTCCTGGCTGAAGAAATCTGGGGGCAAGGCTTTCCTCAACCCATTTTTTATGGGGAATTTGAGATTGGGCAGCAAAGTCTTATGAAAGAAAAACATCTGCGCCTACAGCTACGTCCGATTGGAATCGGTCCATTGGCTAGCAAGCCATTGACTGGGGTCTGGTTTAACCACACCCAATCCTTACCAGCCAAGGCCAAGCTGGCCTATCGCCTAGTCACTGACCGTTTTCAAGGGCAGGCACGCGTACAACTCATGATTGAGGCTCACGACGAAGGCTAGACTGTAATAACCCCCTTATAATTAGGGGATGGAAGCCGAACAACTCAATATTATTTCAAATACCTTGTCCGATCTGCTCACCCGTGAGCAAGCACTTCGGGGGTATCTTTGACTTCGAAGTAAAGTCACGACGCCTTACTGAAGTTAACTCTATTCTTGAAGATCCCACCATCTGGGATGACCAAAAGAAAGCGCAAGCCCTCGGCAAAGAGAAAAAATTGCTCGATGGTGTTGTTGCCACTCTCACCGATTTAAATAGCAATATCACTGGCGCCCTCGAATTATTCGATATGGCTAAAGAAGAGAGTGATTTTGAAACTATTTCTGCTATCGAACAAGACGTTGAAAGCTATAGCAAGATCATTCATGATTTAGAGTTCCGCCGCATGTTCCATAACGAAATGGATCCATGCAGTTGCTTTATTGATATCCAAGCAGGAGCCGGCGGCACTGAAGCCTGCGATTGGGCCAGCATGCTCTATCGCCAATACTTAAAGTATTGCGAACGCAAAGGCTACAAGACAGAAATCCTAGAAGAATCCGATGGTGATGTTGCAGGCATCAAGAGTGCCACCATCAAGGTCGATGGTGAATATGCTTATGGACACTTGCGCTCAGAAACTGGTGTACACCGTTTAGTGCGCAAGTCACCATTTGACTCTTCTAATGGTCGCCATACTTCTTTTGCCAGTATCTACGTATACCCAGAGATTGATGACTCGATTGAGATTGACGTTAATCCAGCAGATATTCGCACCGATACCTATCGCGCCTCTGGTGCCGGTGGTCAGCATATTAACAAGACCGACTCTGCTGTTCGCTTAACCCACCTTCCCACCGGAATCGTGGTGCAGTGTCAGAACGACCGAAGCCAGCACCGTAATAGAGCTGAAGCGATGACGATGCTGAAATCACGACTGTATGAGCATGAGATGCAAAAGCGTCGTGTAGAGCAGGATAAATTAGAGGCTACTAAAACCGATGTGGGTTGGGGTCATCAGATCCGCTCCTACGTATTGGACCAAAGCCGCATCAAAGACTTGCGTACTAACGTTGAGATCTCGAATACACAAAAAGTATTAGATGGTGATCTTGATGCCTTTATTGAAGCCAGCCTGAAGCAAGGCGTCTGATTTACTACCCCTATTCCAGTTATTAATATTCCATATGAACGATCCAGTGAATTCCAATCCTAATCAAGCCGCAGCTACTGAAGCTGTAGATGAAAATCACATCATCGCTGAGCGTCGTGAGAAATTAGCCAAGCTACGTGCAGGTGGTATCGCATTTCCGAACGACTTCGTACCGACCCACTTAGCTGCAGATCTTCACACTCACTACGACAGCCTCACAAAAGAAGAATTAGCCGCCAAGAAGGTGCATGTCAAAGTTGCCGGCCGCATGGTGCTCAAGCGAGTGATGGGTAAGGCCAGCTTTGCCACCATTCAAGATCGTAGTGGCCAGATTCAGTTCTACATTAATGATGAAATCAGTGGTGCCGATATTCATGGTGCATTTAAGCACTGGGATATGGGTGACTTTATCTCCGCTGAAGGTAATTTATTTAAGACCAATAAGGGTGAGCTCTCCGTTGAATGCAGCAACTTACGCCTGCTGAGCAAGTCTTTACGTCCACTGCCAGATAAGTTCCATGGTTTATCAGATCTAGAAACCAAGTATCGCCAACGTTACGTTGACCTGATCGTCAATCCAGCAAGTCGCGATACTTTCAGAGCGCGTAGCAATACGATTGCTTCTCTGCGTCGCCATATGCTCGATGCAGACTTCATGGAAGTAGAGACACCAATGCTCCACCCAATCCCTGGTGGTGCTACGGCTAAGCCCTTCATGACGCATCACAATGCTTTAGACATGCAAATGTTCTTGCGTATTGCACCGGAGTTGTATTTGAAGCGCTTAGTAGTGGGTGGCTTTGAGCGTGTGTTTGAAATTAACCGCAACTTCCGCAATGAGGGTGTTAGCCCACGTCACAATCCAGAATTCACGATGATGGAATTCTATGCAGCCTATACAGATTACCGTTGGTTGATGGATTTTACGGAGGGCTTGATTCGCGCTGCTGCAATAGATGCACAAGGTACTGCTGTTCTGACTCACCAAGGTCGTGAATTGGATCTCAGCAAACCCTTCCAGCGCTTAACGATTACTGAAGCCATCCTGAAATATTGTGGCCAGTCAAATAAGAGCTATGAAGCGACTCAATTAGAAGATACTGCATTCATTCGCGCTGAATTGAAAAAAGGTGGCGAGGATCCAGACTCCCCTACCCTCAAGAACGCTGGTGTTGGCGCTCTTCAATTAGCTCTCTTTGAATTGGTTGCTGAGTCACATCTTTGGGAACCAACTTACATCATCGATTACCCAATTGAAGTAAGTCCTCTTGCCCGTGAATCAGATACCCGCCCTGGCATTACCGAACGCTTTGAATTATTCATTACCGGTCGCGAAATCGCTAACGGATTCTCAGAGCTCAATGATGCAGAAGATCAAGCCAATCGCTTCCGCAAGCAAGTAGAGCAAAAAGAAGCGGGGGATGAAGAGGCGATGTACTTTGACCATGACTTCATTCGCGCACTGGAATACGGCATGCCTCCAACTGGTGGTTGCGGTATCGGTATTGACCGCTTAGTCATGCTACTCACTGACGTGCCTAATATTCGTGATGTGATTTTGTTCCCTCACTTGCGTCGCGAAGAAGAATAATCCCTTGGTGCCAGGCTCAAGTCCTGGCTGCCAACCAGAAATACCGCTTACTTGACTATTCCAAATGGAATTGGATCTCGATCTGACTTAATAGCATCTTCCAATAAGTCCAACCGGTCCTGACCCCAAAATGGCTCATCTTTATAAAAAAAGAAGGGGGTCCCAAACACCTGCCTTTTAACAGCCTCCTCTGTTAATCGGTTCACTTCAGCATCAATCTCTGGGTTAGTGCTAGCCTTAAGTAATTGCTCGCCATTTAAACCTGATTTATTGGCGACATCCACCATTACTTCTGAAGCTTTAATGTCCAAATCATCGACCCATAAAATTTTTAAGGAGTTACGAATAAATTCCTGCACATCTAATTTGTTAGCCATAGCGGCAATTAACATCCGATGCCCAATTACTGGGTCTGACGGATGGTGTTTTGGTTTGAGTACTAATGGTATGTCTCGTGCAATTGCCCAACGTTGCATTTCAACGAATCGATAGGCCTGTCTTTGGGGTGGTCGCTTAGAGACCGGCAATCCACCGCTGACTGAAAATACTGCATGCAGATCTATAGGTTTGTATGTGACTTCTAGATCGTACTTTTGCACCAGCTCTTCAAATGCTGCATAGCCAATATAGGTATAGAGGGAAATAAAGCTAAAGTAGAAATCTATTTTTCTTTTTGTGGCCATATACACCCTTTAGTTAATCTACTTTTGCTCCGGACTCTTTAACGAGTTTTGCCCACTGAGGCGTTTGAATTGCCAATTGCTTAGCCAGGTATTCAGGTGAACTGGCCACAATTTCAAATCCCTGTGAAACTAATTGGTCTTTTACTGCTGACTGTTTTAAAGTCTGAACAATCTCTTTATTCAGTTTGTTGATGATAGCTTGGGGCGTACCTGCTGGGGCTAAAACTCCTTGCCAAGAATTTAGATCGTAACCCGGTACACCTGCCTCAGCAATAGTAGGGATGCTAGGTGCGCCAGTAGATCTCTTGGCAGGACTAACTCCAAGGGCGGTAAGTTTGCCAGATCGGACATACTGAAGGGCTGCCGGTAGCGTTACAAACATGGCATCAACGTGGCCAGCTAGCAAGTCTGCAACACCAGGGGCGCCACCTTTGTAGGGCACATTGGTGAATTTAATGTCAGCCATACTCTCTAATAGCGCTCCAGCAAGATGACCTGGACTGCCACTTCCAGCATTGGCTAGTGTAATTTTTCCTGGGTTTAGTCTTGCTACTTCAATGAGGGAGCGTAAATTTTTAACTGGCAGCTTTGGTCCAACTAACAAAACTTGAGGCGCTGTAATTGCCATTGTGATGGGTGCAAACTGCTCGAGTTTATATGGGGGATTGCTGTATAAGGCGGGGTTAATAACTAGACTATCCCAACCCAAGAGTAGTGTGTAACCATCAGGAGCCGCCTTAGCAACGTAACCGAATGCAATATTGCTTCCACCACCGGCCATATTTTCCACTACAACGGCTTGACCTATTTTTTCAGAGACCCCTTTTCCAATGGTGCGGGCTAGGGTATCTAGGCTTGCACCAGCAGGTACCGGAACAATGATTTTTATTGGTTTACTTGGCCAAGAATCTTGTGCGAAAAGCGGGCTTGAAACGGTGAGAAGACTTAATGCAAAGATTATGCTTTTAAGTGTCTTATTTTGTAAGATTTTCATTTGAATACCAATCATTAAAAATGTAACCATATATGACATTGGACACAAAACAAACGATTAAATAATTGTTCCATTAGAGTGATTTGAATACAAGGCAGCTAACTAGCTGGATATAACTTCGTGCTTTCGCTATCAATGACGGTCACATTAACCGGAATGCCCAGGCTAACACTAGAAGATACGGTACAAAAATCCTGAAACTGCGCTAATACACGCTCGAGGTTTTCCAGTGTATTGCCTGGAACACCAATCCGAATTTCTACTGCAATCGCCAGAATACGTAAGCGGTTTTCAGCATTTCTGCCAATCTCACAACTCGCCTTCGTTTCAATTGGCTCAGGATTTTGCTTAAACTTTCTGAGTGCAAAGAGCAGTGAATCAGACAGGCAATTAGCCACTCCAGCCAACAAGAACTGTGATGGTGTGGCACCTTGAGATTTTCCCAGGGGTGGCGGCTCATCTCCATAAATAGGATCACGTTCTTCGTTGTAATAAATAGCAAATTGATAGTCAGCTTGCTGAAATAGTCTTACGGAAGGTTCGCCACTCATAAAAACTCCAATAACTTAAAACACCATATTAATAGATAGCAGGAATTAACTTTTTGACTCTACGCTGATAGTCTCGGTAATCTGGAAAACGCTCT